>NZ_JAJAFZ010000015.1:0-85401 GCF_025384895.1 Photorhabdus kayaii | reverse complement strand
TATATAGGCACTCCGGTTGCCATCATTTATCCTTCAAAAAGTTCCAGTGAGTTACAGAATCTCAGTATATTCAGAATTTTAATTCTTGGAAGAGGTTTTGTAATAAAAATGAGTCGGTTTAGCACGAATTAATAGCACGGGGTTTGCTGAACAAGCAGAATAAAATGCCGGGCTTGGAATAATTAGCATGGATATTTATTTTTCGTGAATATTTCTTTCTCGCCAATAACTAGGTGAGCAACCAACTAATCGATTAAAGAAGCGGGCAAAATAGGCTGGATCTTTAAATCCGAGCTGATAGGCAACTTCAAATACTGGGCAATCACTGAATAATAATAGCCGTTTAGCTTCACGCAGTTGACGGTCGAAGATAAGTCGTTTCGGTGGACGGTTGGTAAACCGACGGCACATATCTTTTAACCGCGATTCTGTAATATCTAACTTATGAGCATATTCCGGTACGGAAAGATGATGATGATAATAATTGTCTATTAATTGGTTAAAGCGCTGAAACAATTTAATTTCTCCTCGCACGCCATTCATCGGGTGATCATCAAGAGGAATATTGCGCAATAACAGGGTAAATATAGCTTGTGCCAGGAATGTCAGCGATTGCTCTCGACCGATAAAGTTATTAGATGATTCGCGGGCGATTAACGCCCAATAGTGATTAAAAGCGGCTAGCTCTTCCGGTTTATCGGCGACGGATAAGCAAATAGCCGGAATATCAAGAATATCTTTATTAGCCGGATAGAGTGATTCCAATAACGGTAATATCAGATCTTGCCGTACGGTAAGGACATATCCGTCACTGTCATCTTGAGTGAAAAAAGCGTGAGGAACGGAGGGCGGAGTCAGGATAAACAGCGGTGCTTGTACAGAATAATGTTGAGCATCCAACTGTAATTCAATATGGCCGGTGATCAAAAAATGAAGTTGGAAGAAACCATCGTGACGATGAGCTTGCATATTACGACCAAAAAATGCCGCCATCCGGCCAAAGGTCTGATAATGCACATCATCAGTGCCTTGGGTTTCATCATAATCCTTGCTGATATCAATGTTGGCAATGATAGGTTCAGCCATGATGGTTTTTCCTTTTTATTGAAAATTATGGCGCTGTTCTCTGTCTGGCGTGTTTCATTGGGATCAGCCAAATAATGGCTGCGCCAACGACCAGCAACCCGGCAACGAAATAGAGCCCGGTATTAAAGCTTCCTGTCTGATCTTTCAACCAGCCGATTAATAACGGGCTGAGTGCTGAACCTATGTTACCTGTAGCGCTAATAACGGCAATGCCGATCGCCCTTGCGCGTAAACTGATAGCTTGATCTGGCGTTGTCCAGAAGACCGCCATTGCGGTAAATGAACCGGCTGAAGCTATAATAATCCCAGTGAGCTGAATGACACTATGGTGAGTCAATGAGGTCAATATCCAGCCCGCAGCGGCAAACAGATAAGGTAGCGCCGTATGCATTTTACGTTCTTGTAACCGGTCTGAACGGCGACTCCAGTAAACCATCCCGATGATGGTACAAAACTGAGGAATAGCGGTCAGAATGCCGATCATGATGTTACTGCTGCCCTGATTGAAGCTTTGCACAATCTGTGGCGTCCAGATATTAATCGCACTCAAGGTATTGGTTAGACAGAAGTAGGCCAAGGTATACATCAGCATGATCGGCGCGAAAATCTCACGCCATATACTGCGTTTTTGCATTGTCTGATAAGTTGATGAGCTTGCTGATTGAACCAGAGCGGGCTGGTCGTTATCCATCATCTCTTGTAAGCATTTTTTGTCTTCATCTGTCAGCCACTTAGCTCGCTTGGGTGAATCATCAAGATAGAACCAAACGACAATTCCCAGTAGTACCGAAGGAAAACCTTCCAGCAGGAATAACCATTGCCAGCCGTGAAGGTTCATGAGGCCATCCATTTCCAGAATATAACCGGAAGCCAGAGAACCAAACGCCATCGTCACCGGCATTGCCACCATAAACAACGCGTTGGCACGGGCGCGATAGTAAGCCGGGAACCAGTAAGTCAGATACAACAGGATACCCGGCACGAAACCTGCTTCGGCGATACCGACTAGCATACGCAAGATATACAGACTGGTTGGTCCGGTGGCGAACATGGTGGCAGTGGAAGCGATCCCCCAGAGCACCATAATCGTGGCTATCCAGCGTCGCGCTCCGACAATGCTAAGCATGATATTGCTAGGAATACCGAAGATAACATAAGTGGCATAGAACAGCGTTGCCGCCAGACCGAACATGGTTGCGTTCAGTCCAAGATCTTTGCCCATTGTCAGGCCGGCAAATCCGATATTAATTCGATCCAGAAACGAAAATACAAATAAGACGAACAGGAAAATAATCAGGCGACGGAATAGCTTATTAATGACGGATTGCTGTTGTGCCGTTAGCGGTTTATGTTGACCAACCGGAAGCTCCGGCTGTTGCACGGCAGTTGATGAATCGCTCATTATCATTTTCCTTAATTACTGTTTTATGTGTATGACGTTGTTTAGGAAATTAAATGCTTGTTGAGTAAATCAGTTGTTATACCCGTTATCTTTCAAGTTGCCTCTTTGTTGGCTGCACTCGCTCACCCCGGTCACATCGTTATCTATGCTCCCGGGGATTCACTCCTTTGCCGCCGCGATGCATCTTGAAATCCATAGGGTATATTATGATTGCTAAGATTAATAAACACCGGATAAAGGTGCTACCGGCGGCTCTTTATCCGCGATAAATCGTGCTGCCAGTGCTTCCGCTGTCCGAGCCAGTAAAGTTGTATCAATACCAACAGCAACGAATAGAGCGCCGAGTTTCAGGTAATGCTCGGCGACATTGGGTGCTGACATCAGAATGCCCGGCGCTTTACCCGCTACTTTGATTTGGGCGATTGCCTGCTCAATTGCGGATTTCACTTCAGGATGTTGCGGATTATTGGTAAAGCCCATGTCGGAACTTAGATCCGCCGGACCGATAAAAACACCATCCACACCGTCTACTTTGAGGATCTCCGGCAGGTTACCGAGTGCTTCACGGGTTTCTACCTGAACCAGAACGCAGATTTCATCATTGGCGCGATGCAAATAATCAGGAATTCTGTTCCAGTGGGAAGCTCTTGCCAGAGCGCTGCCCACACCACGGATACCCGCCGGTGGATAACGGGTTGCGCGAACCGCTTCGTAAGCCTGCTCAGCGTTTTGTATCATGGGGATTAATAACGTTTGGGCGCCGATATCCAATAGTTGTTTAATGATGACCAGATCATTCCAGGGTGGGCGCACAATGGGATGACTTGGATAAGGGGCGATGGCTTGCAATTGGCTTAAAATCGTCTGAACATCGTTCGGTGCATGTTCGCCATCAATAAGTAGCCAGTCGAAACCGGCTCCGGCCACTAATTCAGTACTATAGGGGTTACAAAGCCCTAACCATAGACCGATTTGTGGCTGGCCTGCTTTTAATGCCTGTTTAAATTTATTGGTTAACCGATCCATATTTTTCCTCCTTAAACAAAACGGCAACTGATAGCACCGATGGGGCCATAATCCACATGGAAGGTATCCCCTTTATTTGCTGGAACCGGGCGGGTAAAAGAGCCGCTGAGAATGATTTGTCCTGCTTCGAGCTGAACACCATGTGGGGCCAGTTTGTTTGCCAACCATGCGACACCGTTAGCCGGATGATTAAGTACCGCAGCCGCGACACCGGATTCTTCAATCACGCCATTGCGATAGAGCAGAGCGCTGATCCAGCGCAGATCAAACTCGTCGGGTTTAATTGGGCGGCCGCCCATAATGACGCCGCCGTTGGCGGCATTGTCAGAAATCGTATCGAACACTTTGCGTGGACGCTTGGTTTCCGGATCGATGTTATGGCAACGGGCGTCGATCAATTCCAACGCTGGAATGATGTAATCGGTTGCATTGTAAACATCAAACAGTGTGCAGTTCGGGCCACGCAAAGGTTTTGCCAGAATAAATGCCAGTTCGACCTCAATACGGGGCACAATAAAGCGATCACATGGAATATCACTGCCATCAGGGAAAAACATATCGTCCAGCAGAGCGCCATAATCTGGCTCACTGATTTGTGAACTGGCTTGCATAGCCTTTGAGGTCAGGCCAATTTTATGGCCTTTGAGTACGCGACCTTCGGCAATTTTCAACTCCACCCAGTGACGCTGAATAGCATAAGCATCGTCGATGGTGATTTCAGGGTAATCCAATGAGATCTGGCGTATTTGTTCACGGCTTTTTTCTGCTTGATGCAGACGATGTGCAACCTGTGATACGACTTCTTTCTGTAACATGCGGTTAAACTCCTGTGTCCTCTATGCCACCAAAGCAGAGGTATTTCACTTCCAGATAATCTTCGATACCGTAACGAGAACCTTCACGTCCCAAGCCCGATTGTTTAATGCCGCCGAAGGGGGCGGCTTCATTAGAGATCAAACCTTCATTGATCCCGACCATGCCGCTCTCCAGCGCTTCTGCCACACGGTAGATCCGGCCGATATCGCGGGAATAAAAATAAGCCGCCAGCCCAAATTCAGTCTCATTTGCCAGATGAATGGCTTCTGCTTCATCACGGAATTTGAACAGGGGAGCAATAGGGCCAAATGTTTCTTCTTGGGAGATAAGCATGGATTCATTGACATCAGCCAGTACGGTAGGTTCGAAGAACAGACCGCCTAGAGCGTGTGGTTTACCCCCGGCCAATATGCGTGCGCCGTGGGAAATGGCGTCACTGATGTGTTCCTCGACTTTATCGACGGCGGCTTGATTGATCAGTGGGCCTTGTTGTGATTTGGCATCGTTGGCCGGGCCAACCTGCAACCGATTAACGGCTTGTGCCAGACGTTCGGCAAAAGTGTCATAAATGGTTTCCTGCACCAAAATTCGATTAGCGCAAACACAGGTTTGACCGCTGTTGCGGAATTTAGCTATCAACGCTCCCTGTACCGCGGCATCAATATCAGCATCATCAAAAACGATAAATGGTGCATTGCCGCCCAATTCTAGTGATAGCTTTTTCACGGTATCGGCACTTTGTGCCATCAAGAGCTTACCGACACGGGTTGAACCAGTAAAAGAGAGTTTGCGAACAATCGGGCTTTGGGTCATAACCCCGCCGATGGTTTTTGCATCGACGCCAGTCACCACATTGAATACCCCTGCGGGAATGCCGGCTTGTTCCGCTAGCGCGGCCAGAGCCAGAGCGGAAAGTGGGGTTTCCGAGGCGGGTTTTAGGATCACCGTGCAGCCCGCTGCCAGAGCAGGGCCAACCTTGCGGGTGATCATGGCGTTGGGGAAGTTCCACGGTGTAATGGCCGCCACAACGCCAATAGGTTGTTTAATCGTGGCAATCCGGCGACCGGGCAAGGGGCTTGGAATGGTTTCACCGTAGGTACGTTTACCTTCTTCCGCAAACCATTCGATGAAACTGGCACCATAAGCGATCTCGCCCATAGCTTCTGTCTGTGGCTTCCCTTGCTCCCGGCTCAACAATTCAGCCAGTGCCTGTTGATTTGCCAGCATTAACTGAAACCAACGTTGCAGGATCTGGCTGCGTTGTTTGGCTGTCATGGCTCTCCAGGCTGGCAGGGCTTGCTGAGCGGCTGCAATTGCGCGTTCTGTTTCGGCCGCCCCCATATTACTGACGTGGGCAATAACTTCACCATTTGCCGGGTTAGTCACCTTAAAAGTTGCTTGGTTGTCGGCATCAACCCACTGCCCGTTGATATAAGCTTGTTGACGCAGTAATTCCGTATTTACATTATTTGTCATGATTTTTTTCTCCTGAAGACACTTGTATGAGTGGTTTTCGCCGGTAGAAAGTGGCTAGCTGTTGGCATAACCAACACAATCCAGCACAAACCGTCATTACAAGGGCCATAGCAAAAGGGGTTTCATCTTGTAGTAAAGAGACGGCAACACTGGCAAGTGCTGCCATAGCAAATTGTGCGGAAATCGCGAGCGCGCTGGCGCTGCCGGCAAGTTGGCCTCGATGTTGAAGTAATAAAGAGAGGCTGTTAGTACCAATGGCATTAACCAGCGAGATAAACAGTACGATCAAAATGACGATCACCGTCAGACTTTGCTGATAAAAGATAACCAGTAAGATGCCAAACAGTAATTGAGCACTGGTTTGGATAAATAACAGACGAGAAAGATCGTAGACTTTTAGTAAACGGACATTGAGCAGCACTATTGCCATCATGCCGAGTGCATTACAGGCGAACAGTAACCCATAGTAATTCGCCGGAACCTGAAAATAGTTGATATAGACGAAAGGGGAACCACTGATAAATGCGAACATAGCCGCACAAGTAAATGCCAATGTGCCGATAGTTGCCATAGCTTCACCGTCAGTCAGTAACTTGCCGTAATTTTTAAAAGCGGTGATAAGTTTTCCATTGTTACTCTGAGCGGGCAGCGTTTCTGGCAAGAAAAATAGTAATAATATTCCACTGATACAACCGAACAGGCCCAATAACGCAAATATGGCTTGCCAATTGAAATAGGTTAACAATAAGCCACCAAGTAATGGGGCAATAAGTGGCGCTATCATGGTCACTAAAGTCATGAGTGATAGCACGCGTGGTAATTCCTGTGGGCCATAGATATCACGGGCGATCGCTCGGCCCATGACCACCGCGGCGCCGCTGCCAAATGCCTGTAATGCGCGCAGTAAAATCAGGTGTTCAACGTGTGTCACCAAGGTACACAACGCACTGGCAACGACAAATAATGCGATACCGCTGAGCAGCAGTTTTCTTCGCCCTAAATGGTCGCTCAGTGGGCCGTATAACAGCATACCGATACAGAAACCGGCGAAAAATGCGCCCAAAGTATGTTGCATCTGCCCTTGTGTTGCCTGTAATTGCCTTGCCATTTCCGGCAAGGCTGGCAGGTACATATCGATCGACAGAGGCCCGAAGGCCACCAGTGCGCCTAATAAAGGGATTAACCAGCGAGGAGGATGCGGATGAAAGGGCTTCGGCATCACTACTCCTTACGAAACAAGGCGTGGACGTTGTTTTGTTTGTAGTTCAATACCGGGTCTAATTCTTCCATCGTAAAAGAGAGGGCAAGGTAACGTTGTGCCATCAGCGAGGCAAAATGTTGTTTGATCAGAGTGAACAGTATCTCACCAACCTGTTGACGGCTTTCAAGGCTGCGTCCTGCGCCGATTTTCAGTGTCATATGGACGAAGGCGTAATCATGTTGACCATCGGCCATTTGCCAAGTATCCAGCCAGATGGCGCGGCTGCGTATGCCGCCTAATGGGAAAATACCGGTATCTGCCAGCGCCTGATTCACTTTGACAAACAATTCAGGCAAATTGGCTTGTTCGCGGATATTTTCCGTACATTCAGCATAAAAATGTGGCATTAGGTTGCTCCTAATCAGGGGATCGCGGGTTTATCGGTGATGTAATCAGGTAGTGGAAATACGGCGTTGACTTGCCCGGTACCAGAACTCGCAAACAGTTCAGTCAGAAACTCCACTTTACCGTCATATTTATCCCAACCGAGTAGACCTAATAACATCACCGTGTCGTGCATATTGCCTTCGCCATAACAATAATCTGCATATTCCGGCAGCATCTTGCAGAACTCTTTGAATTTGCCCTCTTTCCAAAGTTGAACCACCCGATGATCCATCTGTTCATCAAATTCTCGGGTGTAGCTATTCATGCCCTCTTCAGCGCGTTGATCATCAATAAAGCGGTGAGAAAGGGAACCGCTGGCGAGTACAGCAACGGTGCCATCATATTTCTCAATCGCTGTCAGAATTGCCTCTCCAAGACGACGGCTATCTTCAAAAGCATGGACAGTGCAGAATGCGGAGACCGAGACAACTTTAAAATGTCGGTCACTGTTCATGTAACGCATTGGTACCAGCGTGCCATACTCCAGTTTCAGGCTTGAGATTTCATGCGCCTGAGCGCGTACGCCGACATTGCGTGCCTCTTCTGCGATCATTTGTCCCAATTCAGGGTTACCGTCATATTCATAACTCATATCCCGGATGAAGTGGGGTAATTCATTACTGGTGTAAATGCCGGAGAAATGGTCGGCGCAATTGATGTGATAGGCACTATTCACCAACCAGTGCGTATCAAACACAATAATGGTATCGACACCCATTTCGCGACAACGGCGACTGATCTCTTTGTGACCATCAATCGCTCCCTGACGGCAACCGTGATGCTTTCCCGGTAGTTCAGACAGATACATGGATGGCACATGTGTAATTTTGGCTGCTAACGCTAACTTACCCATAAAATCCTCATTTGATATCAGGACGGCGAACCGGAATTCGCCGTGGTTAACGCTGACGGAACGGTTATACCCCCCAACGTGGGATTGGATGATCCCCCATAGAGATACAGACGTTTTTCATCTCAGCAAACACGTCAAAACTGTATTCACCGCCTTCACGGCCAGTGCCAGAGGCTTTCACGCCGCCGAAGGGTTGACGCAGGTCACGGACGTTCTGGGTGTTGACGAATACCATGCCAGCTTCAATATTGCGGGCCAATCGCAAGACTTTGCTGACATCCTGCGTCCAGATGTAAGAAGCCAGACCGTACTCCACGTCATTTGCCAGGCGCAGACCTTCTGCTTCATCTTTGAATGGCAGCAGGCAGGCGACAGGGCCAAAGATCTCCTCCTGAGCAACCCGCATACGGTTATCAACATCCGCCAGCACCGTTGGGCGCAGGAAATGGCCCTCTTTCAGGTGTGTCGGCAAATCGATGGGCTTGTCTGGGCCACCAGCCAGCAACGTTGCACCTTCCTCTATTCCCAGACGGATGTAACCGGAGACTTTCTCCCAATGCGGCTTGCTGATAAGTGCACCGATCTGGGTGGTTGGATCTTGTGGATCACCCACCCGCAAACGATTAGCGCGTTCCACAAAACGCTTAATAAACTCAGGGTAGATACTTTCCTGAATGAAAATGCGTGAACCGGCGGTACAACGTTCACCATTAATAGAGAAAATGGTGAACAACGCGGCATCCAGTGCGCGATCAATATCCGCATCTTCGAAGATCAGAACCGGAGATTTACCCCCTAGTTCCATTGAATATTTTTTCAAGCCGGCATTTTTCATAATCTGACGACCCGTTGCTGTGCCGCCGGTAAACGAAACTGCCCGTACATCGTGATGTTTCACCAGTGCGTCACCCGCGGTAGCACCATATCCCTGAACCACATTCAGCACACCGGCAGGGATACCCGCTTCTCGTGCCAATTCTCCTAAACGGTTTGCGGTTAATGGGGAAAGCTCTGACATTTTCAGTACTGCGGTGTTACCTAGTGCTAAACAGGGGGCAACTTTCCAAGTGGCGGTCATAAATGGCACGTTCCACGGAGAAATCAGTGCACAAACACCGACGGGTTGCACCAATGTATAGTTGAGCATCTTGTCATCAACGGGATAGGTACGGCCGTTCATTTGCTGACAAATCTCAGCAAAGAAGTTGAAATTGTGAGAAGCGCGAGGGATCAGCACATTTTGTGTCTGATGAATGGGCAAACCGGTATCTTTGGTTTCCATTGCGGCGATTTCAGGCACATTCTCATCAATCAGTTCACCCAAACGGCGCATCAGGCGTGCACGCTCTTTCATCGGCAGATCTGCCCATTTGGGAAAGGCTGCCTTTGCGGCGGCAACGGCTTGATCAACCTCTTCTTGACCGCCGGAAGCGACTTCTGCCAGCACTTCGCCGGTAGCCGGGTTTGTGGTTTCAAAATAGGTTTTACTGCTGACGTTTTTGCCGTTGATCCAATGGTTAATTACGGTCATTACAGACTCTCCTCATACTCTTGCTGGCTGACAATACGGTTGACCAGACGCCCTACACCTTCAACTTCAACAATAACTTCATCTCCCGGCACCACATCGGATAATCCTTTTGGCGTGCCGGTGGCGATCATGTCTCCCGGTTGCAGCGTCATAAAGTCACTTAAATAAGCGATCAAGAATGGAATATTGAAGATCAAATCAGCGGTTGTGCCGCGTTGACGCAATTCACCATTAACCCAGGTGCTTAATGTCAGATTATGCGGATTGGGTACATCTTCTTTATCGACGAACCACGGACCGATGGGGGTCAGTGTATCGCGGCTTTTTACCCGGAGATTAGGGCGATAGTAGTTTTCCAGATAGTCACGGATTGCGTAATCGTTACAGACGGTGTACCCGGCAACGTAATCCATCGCTTGTTCTTTAGTCACTTTGTGGGCGGTTTTGCCGATGACAACCACCAGCTCGGCTTCATAATGCATATATTCCACATTATCAGGGCGAACGGAAACCTGACGATGACCGGTTAGCGTATTGGCGGCCTTGATAAAAACCAGCGGTTCTTTGGGAGGCTTAAATTCCAGCTCAGTGGCGTGATCAGCATAATTCAAACCGAGGGCAAACAGGGTACCGTTTGCGGGTGGCAGCCACTGAACGGATTCGCCGTTGATTTTACTGCCATCAGGCAGACAGACATTTTCCTGTTCATCGACGGTAACAATCAAATCGCGACCTTGATAGTGAACTCTTGCGTGTTTCATGCTTTTTCTCCCACTTGCACAACCTGATTTTCCAGTGATGGGAAACCTGCTGCTCGAATAACAACTTTGTCGCCCGGTTTGATAGCCACGCGTTGGTGTGGCGTTCCAAGCAGGATCACATCCCCCTCTTTAAGGGTTGCGAAATCACTCAATGCTGCAACTAATTCCGTGGCTGAACGTACCAGATCGGCGGTTGACCAGCGATCGACTTCCTGACCATTGATTTCGGTAATAATATCTAACGCATCAATGGATTTAGGATGGATCATTTGGCCTATGGGGCAAAAACCATCACGACACTTAGCTTTAATTGCCGGACGATAAAAAGCGGTTTCAGGCAGGCTGACTTCATTAGCTAATGCATAACCTGCGATATATTCGGCTGCGTTTTCGATAGCAACTTTGCGGGCGGTTTTACCTATTATTAATGCCAGCGTTGCACCGCTTTGAACCTCTTCACCTACCGGATGGGGAATCGCTTCACCGGAGGTGATAACGGTATTGCGTGATTTAATGAACCATACTGGTGTCTTAGGCAAAGTGTTATAAGGTGTTTGCTGAAATGAGTCATGCCAGAAATCTACCTGGCTCTGGTGGTTGAGGGCTACGGCGAAGACAGTGCCTTTCATTAACGATTCCTCATAAACTTAAACGGGCGGTTTTAAGATGCACTTATTAATATATTAATAAACTACAGGGCGAGTTGTTGCAATATGTTAATGTGTTTGTTAATTTTAATTGTGATCTCAGTAACAATATCTCCCCTAAATTTGTTTTTTATCATTATTAATCAATATATTAATCTTTTTATGGATAAAGTACTTACTTCTTTATTAACCTTTTATTAACCTAATTTTAAGAGTTTATTTTTATTTACTTATTAATATTTTTATGATTTTTTCTTTGTGGTTGACTGAGGGACGTGCTAGTCTTTTTTACTGTGGTTATAGAGTGAGATATACCTTATGGATTTCAAGATGCATCGCGACGGCAAGGGAGCGAATCCCCGGGAGCATAGATAACGATGTGACCGGAGTGAGTGCAGCCAACAAAGAGGCAACTTGAAAGATAACGAGTATAATACTTTCAACAGAGAGTAAATCAGTGATTAACTAAAATAAGAGCCTTCATTACCCATGCATGAATCTCTGACAATTGCATTACTTCAAGCGCGAGAAACCGCGATGGGTTTTTTCCGCCCAATCCTTAAGAGTCATAATTTGACTGAACAGCAGTGGCGTATTATTCGTGTACTGTCTGGTAATCGGTCAATTGATTTTTATGATTTGTCTTGCCAGACCTGCATTCTTCGTCCAAGTTTGACTGGGATATTAACTCGTATGGAGCGTGATGGCTTGATCTTTCGTCTTAAACCGATGAATGACCAGCGCAAACTTTATGTTTCTTTAACACCGGATGGCCAGAAACTTTATGAAAAGGCGAAAGAGCAGGTAGAACAGGGATATCAGGCGATTGAAAAAGCTTTTTCGCCGGAAAAGCTGGTTCAGCTTTCAGCGTTGTTGGAAGAGTTAATTGCTGTTGGTAAGAACTCACTGATAAATACGGAAAAGGATGAGGGTAATGAATAATAGTGAAATTGCTGAGCAGAATCAGCAATTATCAGTTTTATCTATTGAATAATTAGCGTTAATATTTCCTGTGGGTAGATAATAAATTGCCCTCGAAATAGTGTACCTGTTGGGTAATGATGGGTGAGAGTTTCCCGCAACGCTAATGTTATTTCATTATTTTCGAGGGATAGAGCAGTAATTTCAGCCGCTTCAAAACCAAAGAACCGTTTTACTTGTGGATAGAGTGCCTTATACAAACTCTCTTTTACAGAAAAGGCAAGGATAAATGCTTGTTCAAGTGGTAAATGACAATGTTTCAGAAGTTGAATTTCCTTGTCATTCACAATCATTTTTGTGATTTCATCTATATTTTGACGATCGACGATCGCTTCTACATCGACACCAATTAATCGGTTATGAGTTTGCGGTGCAGCCATCACAATTGCACAATGAGATGAATGAGAAACAGAACCGCAAATACCTTCCGGCCAAATTGGAGCGCGATCATTACCGGAGATCAAATTAAATGCTGGTTGCCCTAATTGCGCTAAAAGTTGTCTGGCGCAATAACGTGCTGCCAGATATTCAGCCCGCCGCTTTTTGACGGCTTTAGCTAATGTATCAGGGAAGGGAAAATTTAATTGATTGAACAATTCATCGTGATAATGTGAAAGTTCAAAACGAGCTTGCCAGAAATGCACTTGGGGATGTTTAACAACTGTTCCATACTCGATTTGAGTCATAAATCCGTTGTCATATTCTGGCAGTGATGCTTGATTGGTGTGTATAACTGTCTGTTCCATGTTAATTATCCAGATAAGGAAATACTGTCCAGTTTATACTGAATATCACTCATATTGAACGGTAAAATGTGCTGTAGCGTTAGCTTTTCCGCCTGTTATTCTATCATCGGTTTGGTAATAGCGGGCAGTGAAAGGTAAATTATAACGAGAATTCCTGTCAGAATGACCGACAACAAATGGCTTTCCAACAGGAACGGGCGTTCCCATATATAAGATTTGCACACCAACCCCTTTTGCTGTATTCGCTGCATTAGCTCTGTTTAATTGAATAATACTCTCTGGGGCGCCACTGATTGTTCTTGCTGAAAATGTAATTGTAGGTTCGATTTTTTCTGTACATTCAATGCCGATATTAAAATCAGCATGGCCGGCAGTTGTTCCTTTTCCTTTAAATGAAGAACTATAAACATCATGAAATCTAACGGTTTGATCGCCAGATAGCGCCATGCAACCTTGAGCAGTAACATGATATCTTGTTTTGTTTCTTATGGTTATTAGACGGATGCCGTTCGATGTTTGTAATAGGGAAATTATTCCAGCGTGCAATGATTTTCCCGATTTAATTGCGCCTTCTTTATAGAGATAAACATCAATATCACCGATATCTTTCCAGGTGATTTTTTTCTTTTCTGGCGGGTAATAGATATAACTTCTGCCATCCGTCGTGGGATATTTCATATTATTTAGGTTCCCAGTAGGAGCAACAAAATATAAATAGAGATTCTCTATACCTGTTGTTAGCTTTCCTGTCCCATGCTCCGTATTACCTGACATGCCAGGATAAACACTTTCACCAAAAACCAAATATCCGTTGTCATCACATGAAAAAATAGGATCATTTATATTGAGCCCCATGCTGCTAGCTAATTGTTCAGCACTAAATCTGGCAACATGAATACTTTTAGTATTTAATGTATTTAAGTTTAATTTAAGTGAACTTAAGTCAAAATATACAGTGCCGTTACCCGTTGTGGATTCTGAAATACAAGCAGCATGTATTTTATTGATATTGAAAAGTAAAACAGCAGAAATTAATAATCGTAAACAAGATTTCATATCTATGCCTATTGAGATTTATTCTTAATTACTGACAACGCAATTTACTAATAACACCATTTATTAATAACACAATGAAGCGAGAGTAATGCCATCCGGTATAATTTATTAGTGAAATTAATATGGCAGATTTATTTATAGTCTAAGAGACTATCCCAATAGGCGTAATTGTTGCAGGCCGTTCTTAATAAATAAACAGTGAACACGGACAGTGCGGAAAAACCGGAGCGTACACGTAGTACGTGAGGATTTTGAGCACTACCTAGGTTCGCTCTTTATGGCAAAGAATGGCAAATAAAATAGCCCTATTGGGATAGGTAGTAAATCAGGTTTTAATTCTGCTGCATTATTAACATCACTGAAGAAAATGTCTCTTTTTTCTCATGTTATCGTGATGTTAATAATTTAAGTCAAACTGGATGGTTTGTAAAGCTATTTGTATTCAATTGTGAAATGTATTGTTGCATTAGCTTTTCCGCCGGTTACTTTATCATCTATTTGGTAATAGTGGGCAGTAAGCTGTAAATAATAAAGATCTTTTTGACCTCTCCATTCAGTTATAGTAAGAGGTGTATCCATATAAACAGGATTATTGTTATGTAACAATTGAACACCAATACCTCTGGCGGTTTTTCCCTCGCTGTATTGATGTAGTTTAACAATGCTATTTAGACTTGGGCTCACTACTTCTCCTGTGAACTTAATAGTGGGGATATTTTTATCTTTGCATTGAATGAGAATAGTAAAGCTATTACGAGGGCCAGAAGTAGAGCCTTTCCCTTTAAATAAAGAAGTATTCATCCTTCCAAGTTTTATTTCTGTATAGGGTGTGGATGTCATACAGCTTTGACTGCCAATGATATTGTCCTTGTTATATTTGATATTTATTAATTTTTTACCATCACTTGTTGATAAAGAAGATATCAACCCTTTTTTTAGTATGGAGCCTGATTTGATATCACTCTCTTGAATAAGATTAATTGTTATTTTACCGATATCTCTTAACGTTATTTTTCTATTGATGCCATCATGAGAGTTACCCTTCCCATCTCCATCATAAGATATAGAAAAATATAAATTATCTACACTGGTTTTTATCCTACCACTCTCGTTAGAGAACCCTATTCTACCTGATGTTGTTGCGAAAGATATATTTTCATTATTATCACAGCTAGCAATGGGGGAATCGGCTTTAATTCCTATTTTGTTAGCCAGCTCCATAGGACCATATTCAGCGATGATAATAGATCTTCGATTATTAAAGTCTGCATTGATAATTTCGTTTATCTCAACATTTAAATCAATCGCTTTAAAATCTCTGTGTAATTTACATGAGGCAATTGATCTTGTAACATTGAATAATGTTAGTAACAATATTGCCAATATAACTAATTTATTTTTCATACTTTCCCTGAATAAATACTACTTTAATCACCGACAACGCAATGAAGTCAGAATAATACCATTAATTTTCTGATATAATTTACTATCGAATTGAATATGACAGCTTTGTTTATCGCCTAAATCGGCTGTTAATTTTGCTGTGTCACTCACACCACTTAGGAAAACTTCTCCCTTTTCATTCACCATACCATTGACACCATTTGGGCCCGTGATTACTGTGCCGAATGGAAGTTTCTTACCGTTATGTTGTAAATTTAAAAATACTCGATGACCGACACGAATAGAATAATCCGCCAATACCAATGCCCCCTTGGTTGGAATGACCTTAGTGGTTGGATTATCAATATCTACGTCATCACCGAATGTATTGGTATCAAGGGATAACATATTTTCCCGATATTGCGATATATAAGGCACAATGGTATATCCCCGCCAATCTGTACTGATAGCGCTATTATTCAGTACATTGGCATTGGTTGCCCCGGGGGCACGAATTAAGGCACTGGCGCCGCTTTCGCTAATATTTTGCGCGAGGGTAACTCCATAGGGATGGGCAATAATGGCGCCCTCTAATCCATAATTAACCCGCTGATTTTTTCTATGATCAGTGGTATAGCCTACATTAATTGAACCATATGAACCTCTGTAATATAGACTGGCGGCATTACCTGATTGTTTTTCTTTCTCTGATTTTTCGTAGCTGTAATCCTGAGAAATACTATAGTTCAGATTCTGTTGTTCCAGTAAAGAGCCGGATAATGTCATTGAGTGCTGGCTGCTACCGTTGATGTTATAAGCGGTATCATAATCTACCGATGCACTGTGATTATCTGATGGCAGCCATTTATCCAGAGGAATACTGATATTGAATGAAAACACTTGATCGTTATTAATACTTGAGCGATTACGATGGTAATTATAGCTTAATGATAAAGCGATATCATGAATATTGGTGTTATAGGACATAGAATATGACTGATTCTTACGGGTTTTATCTTGCCAGTAATCTTGCTGCCAAGCCGATAATGAAAAGCTGCCATATTGTCCTAAGCTTTGGCCCATCATTATTTGCATCCGGTTTTTAGGCGCGCTATTTCTGTTATTATCAGCAAATGGGTGATTATTATTGGCATCGCTAAAGCTGTAATAACCATTGGTATTGTAGCGATAACCCGCTAATGTCACTGTTGTATTAGTTTCAGTAAAACCTTTACTGTAGCGTATCTGATAAGATTGTCCGCTTTTCTTTTCTCCATTTGGGAAATGAGTTGCTGCATTGGTGACATCGATTGAAACCGCGCCAATTTTTCCCAGATTATGCCCTAAACCTAATGCATGACTTTGATAGTCAGAAGAAACAATGATTCCACCATAAATGGTGGTGCTATCCCATAACCCGTAAATAGCTTCTGTCTGAATAAATCTTTTTTTGCTGGCCTGTTTGCCACCGCTGAATTTACCGATATTAGCAAAATATTTTATTTGGCCGGTACGGATCATCAATGGTGAGGCAGCAAAAGGTTGAGTAAATTTTCTGACATTGCCATTTTCTTCATAAATGGATATTTCCAGATCACCATTCAGGTTACTGGGGTAAATATCGGTAATTTCAAAGGCGCCAGGTGGAACAAAAGTCTGATAAATAATATTATCTTTCTGGTGCACTTCTATTCTTGCGTGAGTCATCGCAATACCGCGGACAACAGGCGAAAACCCTTGTTGGCTATCTGGCAACATTTGGCTATCAGACATCAATTTAATGCCATTAAAAGTGAAACTATCGAATACCATGCTATCGGTGGATGTTTCACCCAATACCAGCCGAGATCTTAATGAGCGAATATCCCGTTCAGCATAGGCTTTAAGCGATTGCCATTCAGATGTTGTACCCGTATGGTTGTAGTAACTATTATGACGAATTCGCCACGGACCTAAATTAAAGCCACTACGTAAATTCAGATATTGATTCTGTTCACTTTGATTTTTATTCCAGGATTGCATTCCTGTCAGATGATAATTGGTGAAAAACATAGGCAGACCATCATCCCACTGATCAGGAGAAATATCTCCCCTGATTTGCGATTGCATGGCCGCTTGCGGAAAATTCAACATTAGTGTAAGAGCACTTAAATCCAGTTCTGCTGATGCCTGTTTAATATATTTCTCCGGTTGAGAAATGATTTCTTGTTCAGCAAGGGAGGCTAATTCTGGGAAGCTTGCTATTTTTACCCCGATTTCTTTCAGTAAACTGATAGATAATTCAGGGCAAAGTTTCTCACCACAGTCAATAAAGGATAGGCTTTTAATGCCGATATCCTTTTTATTGACGATAACGTTAACTTTATAGACGCCTGGAATATAGGAGTCCGTTTTTGCCAGACTTTCCAGATTAATATTTTCTCTGTCTTCGTCTGATAATTGTAATGCATTGATATCGAAATACAGCTCTGCATATGCTGGCAACGATAAACAACAAATCATTAAAGCAAAACTGATTATTCTTTTCACAATACACTCATCAGACAATATTATCAGAAATTAAACTGGCGCTCTTCTGTTGTGCCACCGTAATCATTGATAGCAGTCAGAGTCACGCTTTTTATGCCATTTTTGGCTGAAAATACCTTATGACTAAAAGGGGGAATAAATCCGGGTTTAGGTATTAATGTTCCGTCAATTTTCATCTCATTAAGATTAATATAATAAGCCGTGGGGTTAGTTAATTGAACGCCACTGGCATTACGTGATGCTGACAAACGATTAATGGCATCATTAGCATCGTTATCAGATAACCCTGATGGACGATAAATTAATTTGATAATGTTTTTTATCGTGATGATCATCTTACTATTGTCATTTTTTTCGACAGCCGGAATCGCATTGACATTAAGTAAAAATATCGATTCCCGATCCGCTGGCAGATGATTACCGATATATGAAACACGGATCTGGTGTTCGCTCTCTTTCGACATTTTAAACAATGGCGGTGTAATAACGAACGGTACTTTATTTTGACTGTTATCGATATTATCTACCCACGATTGTACAAGATAAGGTCTTTCTGTATCCGAGTTGGTGATAGAAATAGTGGCTTCTTTTTGTGAGCCATTATAGATCAGGCGAGTTCCGCCTAAAGTAATCCCTGCTTGTACTTGTCCCATAAAAAAGACAAACAAAAAGGGAGTAATAAAGCGAAGCATTTTTACTCCTTTGGTTATAAAAATGTTTAATTATATTAAAGATGTTTATTCAATGATTATGGATATATGATTGTGAATTTGATATCTTTATTTATCTTATTTGGTGTAATACTAGTACTTGTCGAAACTAGTTTTGCTATGAATTGCATATCGGTATCAGTATTTTTTGTTGCTGTTACAAGTCCTGTAGCATATTCTTTTGGTCTTATTTCAGTTGTACCATCTGCTCTGAATATTTTAATACCTACACCAGAAACTCCTGAACTGAAAACATTATTATTATTGGCATCACGATCCCCATCAAAAAGGATACCTAGGTTTCCTGCTACCTGACAGTTTTGTAAGGATATAGAAAAATTTTTACTTACAGCAACTGTATCTACAGCATTTCCAAATGCGCTTTTTGACAACGAGCCGAAATTTACTTCAACTTCTTTACCTGCTATTCCTGCGGCTACTGTACACCCTTCATTAATAATAGTACCTCGGAATTTAATTGTTCCATCATAAGATAACGCACTGAAACTACTGAAAACTGCTAATACCGTCACTAAAGAAGCCAAAATAAAATTCTTTTTCATTTAAAAATACCTTACCTTAATAAATATGTGTTTTAGTCTTGTCTATACAATAAAAATATATATCTAACCATTAGGATAGTTTAATGGTTGATAATATCATTAAAGTCATTTTTATCATGATATAGAATGCAATCGCATTTTTAACCATTCCTTTAGTTTATCCTAATTTAGTCATTTTTTCTCACCATGTTATAGTCTGCTCATATATATTCATATTATTGATAATAATGTCTGATATTAATTGTTTTTCAGACAAGAATTATTTTATTCTCTAAAATATCATCTATTGTTGCAAATCTAAATCTAAATCTAAATCTAAATCTAAATCTAAATCTAAATCTAAATCTATTCGTGTTGTTAATAATGATTCTTATTTTTATTAAGATGTCTAAAATCCTACGACACGATAAGCCCTGTGTTAATAGCAAAGTTCTTTTAATGTATTGCTAATAACGTAGTGAAAAGTACTTACAGGCAAGGTACGTAGCACATATGGATAAATTCATCTTCACTATTTTTATTGAAATGGAAATTCAATAGCGATATTAAAAAAAGTAGTCTATAGCTACTCAACGCACTAGTATCTTACTCAAAGAAAGTGAATATTCTGATTGGGCAAACCGTAATATGTAATGCCATCGCATTAATGATATTAATACGATCGGATAAAATGCCATCCTAACCACAGTTAAGATAACGAAAATTTCTTCTTATTTTTCTTAGAACCTTAAGTTGATTTCCAATTCAGAGTTTCGTCTTTGCTTTAGTTTTATTCTCACTCGATGGAAAACAGTATTAACTAAAATATGATCTTTTTCAACAATTTAAACAAAAAAATAGTATTTTTTTTGCAATTAATTAAAATTTCTTTCTATTTCATTGTGTTATAAAATTAAATTAATCGATTGATTGAGTTAATTTAATCAAGAAATAATAATGATGTTTATTTAATGTCTTATTTTTCATCGTGATATAAATTAGACAAATTGATTCATTTTTGTCTTATTATTAATTCGGATATTCTATTGCTATCGATGTGGCTGTATACTTCATCGTCAAAATCATTAATCACAGTTTTAGTCATGGAAGAAATTAATTGAGTTGGAACCGCGGCGTTAACAGATGTCATCTATGTGGTGTATACATATACATTTAGCGTATTCGATAAATAGATGGATCTCTGCTATGGGAAATTTATATTGTAAATATTTAATTAATGGTTGGGTGCAAATTAAATCACCAAGGCCATTACGGCGTAAAATTGCAATTTTCATATGTTGTTAACTAACATATGGGCAAATAGTGCTAATAATATTGTCACTTTCGATACCGTGAAGTGGTCATGGTAACTTTTGTATCCGTAAATTGCATACCGTAATTAATACGGAACTCCCTGAGACAGAGATCACAATTCAGCTTGAATATCCCATTCCTGTCAGATTGATCTCAATCTGGCTATTTTTGCCCATCCCCCGATAGGCTTCAAAGTTGATGAGGAAAAAAATGGGTACTCAGTTAGCGCTAAGATTTTAATACTCTTTTGCCGTGTTCCCTGAGTTCCCCATCTGGTCCTACATACTTATAGAGAGCTTGTCTGCTAATCCCAAGCTCTTCACATAATTCAGATACGCTACAATCTCTACTCTTCATGGAAGCTTGTGCCAGGCGAACCTGAGATTTTGTAAGTTTAAAAGAACGTCCACCTTCACGTCCTCTTGCTCTGGCCGCTGCCAGCCCTGCTTTTGTTCGTTCACTGATCAACTCCCGTTCAAATTCGGCCAGCGCGGCAAAAATCCCAAAGACCAATTTGCCACTGGCCGTCTTCGTATCAATTTCTGCACCTTGCCCGGTCAGGACCTTAAATCCGATTTTTCGATCCGCAAGATCATGGATAGTATTCACCAGATGTTTTAAGCTTCGGCCAAGCCTGTCAAGCTTCCATACCATTAACACATCGCCAGGCCTAAGGGCTTTCAAACAGGCATCCAATCCAGGACGTTTGTCTGACTTCCCTGATATTTCATCCTGATAAATGTTTTCTTTATTAACACCGGCAGCAAGTAAAGCATCCAGTTGGAGATCCTGCACCTGACTTCCATCAGATTTGGAGACACGGGTATACCCAATTCGCATGAACGACCTATTTTAATTGTTTAAGTTTTTCAATGGATTTGTTTTCTATCAGGATCTTCATTTGACTGACCGCAACGCGATTCAGCTTTTGGAACCTGTCGTTTGCAGAGAAGCCTTGCTCGATAAGTTCAGCATTGAAGCTTTCTAAATTAGATAACACGACAAGCTGTTCCAGTGTGGCATAGTCCCGTATATTGCCTTTTAGTTCCGGGTTCTCTTTACGCCAGTCGCTGGCTGTCTTGCCAAACAAAGCCAGATTCAATATATCGGCCTCATTAGCGTAAGCAAAGTTTCTTGCTTTTGGGTTAAGCTCCAGGGCGGGAATAATGTTCGTTTTTATTGACTCTGTATGAATATGATAGTTGACCTTGGCCAAAGTGCGCGAAACATTCCATTCCAGATTTTTCTGTTCATTTTCTGCTTGTTTGAGCCGTTGGAATTCTTTTAATAGATAGAGCTTAAACTCCGCGCTGATCCAGGAAGCAAACTCAAAAGCAATATCCCGATGCGCATAAGTTCCGCCATATCTGCCCGCTTTCGAGATGATCCCGATTGCATTGGTGGTTGTGATCCAGCGTTTTGGCGTGAGAGAGAAACTGTTTGCGCCCGCTTCATGTTTAAACCCATCGAATTCGATGGAATTAAAATCGGGATTATGGAGCTGTTCCCACAAACCGATAAACTCAATGGTACTGCGGTTTCTCATCCAGTTTTGCAGAATGTAATCACCGCGGTCGCCATCTTTGTACTTAGCGATGTCAGATAGCGATATATAGTCATCTTGTTTGTCGGAAAAGACAGAGACTTTTATACCCCGAACATCAATTTTTTGCGCCATAAACCTTTCTTCTCGCTTTTGGTGTGTCAGTTAAACGAAGGTTTAAATGACAGCCTTGTTTTAGCCTAAATACGGATGGAAAGATGTAATATAAACTGTATATAAATCTATGTCTATTAAAGGTAGAAAGAAAAAGATAAAGTGACATATTCAATGTCACCCTGCCATATTAAGAATTAAAAAAATGAATACCAATAAAAAGCGCCTGACTATACTGACTCAACCTGAAATTCAGGACTATTTTGGCCTGCCTCGATTTACTTTGGAGGAACGAGAATACTATTTCACCTTATCCGATACGGAGCATCAGATAATATCGCAAGATTGGTCTGTTAACTCCAGGGTGAACTTCATTCTTATGCTTGGGTATTTTAAATCCAGGAAAATATTCTTTACCTACACGCTGGAAGGTGTCATCACGGATATTTCTTATATTCTGGCTTGCCATTTCCCTGATCATTCTGCCGCCAATATAAAAGTTCCAGGCAAGACGACCCGGATACAACTGCAAAGACTTATTTGCCAGCATCTGAATTATCAACGCTATGGCAGTGTCATGGCAGAACAATTAGCTGAACTGGCCGCACGGGTTGTTAAAAGGTCAGCTAATCCTGGGTTTATCTTGCGGGCTTTGTTAAGTCACCTCAATAAAAATCAGATCATTACCCCTGCGTACAGTACCCAACTAAAAAAGGCACTAAGGGACTTTAGTTATACCGAAATTGTCAGAGAATCCACCTGGGTAAAGCAACTCAGTCCCCTTTATGAATTTGCCTGTCAGTGGTTACCCTCACTTTGCATATCAAATGAAAGCATCCGCTATTATGCAACACTGATTGAATATTATTCAGTTTATAAGCTTCGGCGATTTGACCCTTTGATCGCTTATTTTTATCTTCTTTGCTACACCTACCATCGAACGCACGTCATCAATGACAATCTGGTCGAAGCCTTTATTGGCCATGTCCGCCAGTATGAAGAAGCCGCTAAACTGTTTGCTAAAGATAGGGTGTATAAAAGGAAGTCTCAAGCGAATGAGGATATCAAGGCCACAGGCAAAATATTGGGCTTTTTCTTGAACCCCGATATCACTGACAATGTCTCTTTTGGTGAGATACGAGCCAAAGCATTTCAGGTGTTGAACAGGGAAAAAATGGAGATAGTGACCCTCTTTATCGGGTCATCAGGCTTTGATGAAGAGGAGTTTCATTGGCAACACTTGGAGACCTTATCGGCCGCCTTTAAAAAGAATTTGCGTCAAATTATCCGGGTACTGGACTTTAGTAGTCATACCGATGAGTCAGGACTTCTTGAAGCCGCAATTTTTGTCCAGACTTGTCTTAGGGATGGAAAAATCACCTCAACTCATTCCTGATCGATATGAATTTGCCGTATACAGGATGCTTAAAATAGCCTTTGAATCAGGGGACATTTTTAACCAGAACACCACTAAATATCGAAGTTTTACAGACGACTTAATTCCCATGAACAGGTGGAAAGCCGACAAACAAAATGTCCTGAATGACCTAGATCTGCCCGTATTGCAAAGACCAATATCCCAAACTTTGCAAGAACTTAAAGATGAACTTGAAGAAAAACTAAAACATGTAAATCAAAGGATCATCAACCGAAAAAATAAGGACGTTAAATTTAACAATTACCGTAAAGGCCGTACAGTTAACTGGACTCTGCCTTATAAAAAGGAAGAAGACGAAGATAATCATCATTTTTATCATCTTGTGCCAACGATCAGCATCACTAATTTATTAAGCTATGTGGACAAAAAGACAGGATTCTTAGCGGGTTTCAATCATGTTTTAGGCAGATATACTAAAGGCAACCAGGATAAAAAGTCACTTATTGCCTGTATTATTGCTCTTGGCACCAATATGAGCCTGGGCAGGATGGGAGAGATTTCTGACATAAGTCATTAGGTGCTACAAACGACATATCAAAACTTCTTCCGATTGGAAACGTTAAGGGAGTCCAATGATATTGTCGCTAATGCGACCGCCAAATTATCTATTTTCCGACACTACGATATTGAGCCGGATGTGATCCACTCCAGCAGTGATGGGCAACGGTTTGAAACCCAAAGAAATACAGCCAATGCAAGATATGCACCAAAATACTTCGGTCTTAAAAAAGGAATTTCAGCGTTAACACTGGTCGGTAACCATGTGCCAATCAATGCAAAAGTAATAGGCACCCACGAGCACGAGAGTTATTTTGTGTTCGACCTCCTTTACAATAATACGACAGAGATAGATCCCGATCGCCATTCTGTAGATACCCACGGCACTAATCAGGTTAATTTTTGGATTTTATACGCGTTTGGCTATCAGTTTGCCCCACGTTACAAAAATTTTCCAACAAAAACAGAGGGTATCATTGGGTTTGAGCCAACCGGGAAATACAGTGAAGAGTTCCTTATTAAACCTATTCGTAAAGTGAATGAAGAACGGATTATCGAAGAGTGGCCAAATATTCAACATATAATGGCTTCTCTTGGTCAGAAGGAAACGACGCAATCATCCATTGTTAGGAAATTAAGCTCTTATGCCCGACAAAATAAAACAAAAAAAGCGTTGTGGGAGCTGGATAATATTATAAGAAGCATCTATATGCTTGACTATATTGATAATAAATCCCTGCGCCAATATGTTGCCAAAGCATTAAACCGTGGTGAAGCTTACCACCGATTGAAAAAAGCGATAGCGCATGTCAACGGGGGCAAAATGAATGTAAAAAGTGAAAATGAACAACATATTATCCACGAATGTACCAGACTCATGGCCAATGCAATTATTTATTTTAACGCAGAACTCTTGTCCAGTTTGCTTGAGAGAGGTGATCCTGACGGTTTATTTGAGATGGGACGACTGGGTAAAATATCGCCAGTGGCGTGGCAACACATTAATTTCTACGGTCGATTTGAGTTTAATGACATAGCAACAACATTTAGCGTTGGTGAGTTCGTCAAGTCGGTTGACCTGGCGACATTATTTACAGATTAAAGTCATAAACAGTGGAAGGGCTTGAAAAGTAACTTTGAACCCTATCGGGGGATGGGCAAAAATAGCCAATATACCGGATTAATATCTCGATGCTTTTGGGGTTTTATATTTCCTCCGCATCGGATGAAAATTTACGGCGATTTTTATTCATTCCGTACCCTACATTGATAGCGATTAATTAGCTATTTTATGTGATATTTATCACATTTTTTATGTTCATATGATAAATATCGTGATCTTGTGGTCATAATATTTAGAGAGCGAAATTCTCTGTTATTTGTCTCCACTCCATCCTACTCAGCTGGACGCGGTCTATTGTTCTCTCTAACGCCACGTATTAAATGATGGCTATTTTACGCTGTCATTTTTTTACCGCGGAACAGACCGCCGCTATTTAAAAGAGCCGCATGTCATGGCTCGTTTAATGGCTTCTTGCGTTATCCCCGTTTCAGGATAATGGCTCAATTATGTAGGGTTTCAAATATGGATGGATTAGTTTTCACCTGCCGAATTGGCGCACTGCCCCAAACCACCTTTCAGGTATCACAATTTACTTTACAGGAAGAGCTGTCACAGCTTTATCGCCTGACGTTAAAGGTGGTGAGCTCACGTGATGACATTCCCCTGAATGAACAGCTGGGGGACAGCGCGTCACTGACCATTACCCGCAATGGCGTCATCGAACGGACCATTAATGGGTTGATAACCGGGGCTGAACAGGGTAATACCGATGGTCGTAGCACTTTTTATATTTTCACTGCCCGCCCCACAATGTGGCTGATGACGCTCAATCAGGATAGCCGTATTTTCCATCGGAAGTCCGTACCGGAAATCTTAACGATCCTGCTTAAAGAGCATCGTATTTTATTTGCCTGCGATACGCTCTATAAACGCCATGTCGAACGGGAATACACCACGCAAAAACGCGAATCCGCCTTCAGATTACTTTGCCCAGCTAAGATCACAACTGGCCGCGTTTACCTTCCTCAATGGCGATGGGCTGACCGTTTCCCGTCTGGGTCTCTCAATTACCCTGTTTTTTAAACAGGGTTACACCCAGGAGAAAAAGCAAAGCATTCTGGCCTGTTATCGCCGCTTTCGCGAAGAGTTTGGTACCTACCTGCGTTTTCACCGTCATGAGCTGGAAGGGCTAAAAAAATATTCACCGGAAAATATTGCTAAAGTGGAAGAAGGCATTCTTAATCAGAAAAAAAACCAGTTTTCTGGTTGGGTGGTCAGTGATGCCAAAAATGAAGATGAGGCACCTCGCTATCTGATGCGTTATCTGGATTCTCGGGAAATAAGCGGTGATAACGGCAGTTCTTACCTAAGCCTGACACTGCCTTGGGATTACTTAAAAGAACAAGACGGCATGGCTCGTTTTATGGCCTGGCTGGATTTTTTATGTGAACAACTCGAACCGGACAGTGGGGACTGTGGCTACTGTCTGGTCTTACCCAACGACTTCTATGACTACTTTCCTTTAGAGTATCAACTGGCGCAACGTTATCCTTCCTTACAAGTGAACTCCGCAGTGTTCACAGCTAAATTACAGTATGAACACTCCATCCGTGGCATTAACTGGATCACCCTGTTGTCCAAACGCTTTGTAGAACGGTTGGGGGGGGAATTATGGATACGGCAAATGCTGGCCCGCCCCCGCTACCCGGATGTGGTGATTACGCCTTATTCCAATGGCCTGATAATCCGTGCAGGTGAATACCCGGACTTAACACCACTGCCGGGCAGTGTCCCGGAGAGTTATTTTGCCATTAACCAACTGATACGTCCGATACGAGTCATTCCCCGTGAAGGCCATTCATTGCACTTCTATGGTGAGGGTCATTTTAATTCAACTTCCACCTTGGCTTGGTATGCCCGTTATGACCGGGGACCGCTGCAAGTGACTCCTCTGAGAGGTAACCACCCTGCACTGGTCAGCGGGATCTGGCGAACCGATAGCCTGCCTGACAAACAGTACTTCTTTGCTCAGGGGGCGATGTCTTTTGATGTTCCAGGTACAAAACCGGGCACAACCCTCTGGCATCTGGTACGGGAAGCGGAAAACAGAGAGGCATAAAAGGACGAGAAGCAGTACTCACTCACCCCGGTCACATAATTCGCTATGCTCCCGGGGATTCACTCCCTTGCCGTCGCGATGCATCTTGAAATCCATAGGGTATAGAGCATCTAGAATTTAGTAGCTTTGAACATGGCAAAAGGTGGGTAACATCGTAAATCTCCAGTATCCTCTAAAGCATCCGCGTCATGGTGTTCAAAAAGCTCAATAGTTTTGAACCCGGCCTTGTTCAAGACTTCATAATATGTATCTTTATGCCAATGCGTATCTGAAATCTTAAAAATAGTTCCATTTGGCAGCTCTAAATACACTGGCTTGATTTCTCCATCATTGTATTTTTTATTTAGATCGCCGCTCATAAAAGATCTGAATTTAATCCCACAAGAATCTGGATTAGTATCCAATACATAAAAAATACCACCAGGTTTTAATGTTCTATGCACTTCCTTGGCGATTTTTAAAAGATCAGACTTTTTATTGCTACCGATGAACACGTAACAACATATAGCTGCGTCGAAAGTATTATCATTGAAGTTAAGGACACCAGTTTTGATTTGATGATAAGAGCTATTGCCGCGATTGATATTGCTGGCGGCTTTGTCCACCATAGTTTGTGAGATATCTACTCCCGTTACCGTTTTTATGCCTCCAGCAATTAGCCGACGTGACACTTTCCCACCACCACAACCGTAATCAAGAACCGATATGTTTTGCCCCAAGCTCTCCTTAAGGTTCTCAATCAACGGTGTGTACCCAAGTCTCTCTTCCAAATAATCATCATATTGATCGAATAAGTTTGAAACCTCTTCATTCATCCAGTCAGTATTCATTTGTCATCTCATATTCATATATGTGTAGTAATAACCAAAAATTGCTCTTTAAAGTCCTTCGGACTTTTCGCCTTATATCCCTGTCCGCATTGGACGAGAGTTTACGGCGGTTTTTGCTAAGAAAAAACATAACTGAGTTAAATAAAAGGTCTAATAGAACCTAAAATAATAAATTGGTTTTTGCAATACCTAAATCATATTTAGCAATATTGCTTTTTCTTTAAATTGATCACCCTCCTCCAGAACCCCATTGTGAAAAAAATTCAATATCAAAATGACACAAATACAACTATGTGTATATGAGTATTATCTATATATTGAGTCCAATCACAATATTCATTTTTTTACAGCAAGTTTCTTGTATATATACTCAATCAACTTGAATCCTGCATTTTAAGATGCATCGCAACGGTAAGGGAGCGAATCCCCGGGAGCATAGATAACTATGTGACCGGGGTGAGTGAGTCCGATTGCCTACTATAAAATATCAACCCTCTTCTTTTTTATAGCAGGCAATATGTAACAAATGCAATTATTTCATTACGTTATTGTCAATAAATTATATTACTTATGATGTAATTATAATTTTTGTTATTGCATTACAACAGCCATTTAAACAAATAATAACTCTACGAAATAGTTGATAGTTAAATGGTGTTTTTTATTTGACCATTATTTTTAACCTAATTTCAGACCGCTATCAGACGTTACCTGTGTTGTCTTTATTTTGATGGAGACAAATAACCTTATTTATCTCCTCGATATGCAGGCCAGCATAAATGTTTTATTGACTCAACATTTCAAAGGAATAAGCATGAACACACTAAAGCCCGAATATCAACAAGCGTTAGGAGCAGATTTTAATAATCTAACCGATATTTGCCATCTCTCTTTTGACGAACTTCGCAAAAAAGTGAAGGACAAACTCTCATGGTCACAGACCCAGAGCTTATATCTTGAAGCACAGCAGATGCAAAAGGATAATATCCTGCATGAAGCCCGCATTCTGAAACGCGCCAATCCTCAATTACAAAGTGTGGTCCATCTTGCCCTGACAACACCTCATGCTGACCAACAAGGTTATAATAGCCGATTTGGCAACCGCGCTAGTCAATATGCCGCCCCTGGCGCAATTTCTTCTATGTTTTCTCCTGCGGCTTATTTGGCTGAACTTTATCGCCAGGCGCGGAATTTACATGCAGAAGGTTCCATTTATCATCTGGATACGCGCCGCCCAGATCTAAAATCATTGGTACTCAGCCAGAAAAATATGAATACGGAAATTTCCACGCTTTCTCTGTCTAATAACATGTTACTGAACAGTATTAAGACTCAGACTAATTTGGACAACCACGCGGAAGTGATGAAAAAGTTATCAACTTTCCGCACTTCTGGCTCAATGCCATATCACGATGCCTATGAAAGTGTACGTAAGATTATTCAATTACAGGCTCCAGTATTTGAGCAATTAAGTGTATTCCCAGAAACAACATTCTCTCAATTGCAGTATCAAGCTTCCTTATTGGATATTAATGCCTCCGTTTCACCAGAGTTATTTACTATTCTGACAGAAGAAATTACCGAATCTACTGCTGAAACTCTTTATAAGAATAATTTTGGTGATATTAAACCTTCTCTGATAGAAAAACTGGAATATCTGAAAAGTTATTACAATCTGAGTGATGAAGAGTTTAGCGACTTCCTTAAAATAAGAACTATACCTCTCCCAGAAGAAATAGCAATTACTGAACCTGCATCGCATGCTACTAAAAAGACTGATTATCGTGCTCTGTTGAAAATTAATAAATTTATTCGTCTATTCAAAGCTATAAACTTATCACCAACGGTATTAAGTGGAATCCTCCGCAGTATCAGTCCAGAATTCAACATCAATGAAGAAGTGTTAAAAAAAATCTTCTGTATTAAATACTATATGCAACGTTATGGTATTGATGCTGAGACTGCATTAATACTATGCAAGGAACCAATTTCACAACTTAGCAATGGCGACCATCCAAGCCAGTTTGATCGTTTATTTAATTCCCCAAAACTGAATGGTCAGGATTTTTCCACCAATGTCACTCAGGAGATTGATTTCAATCTAAGCAGTACCAACAGCTGGCACAAAACAGTACTTAAACGTGCTTTTAACGTTGATGATATCTCATTAAATCGACTACTAAAGGTTACCTATGGAGACAACACTAAAGAAACAATGGTTAATAATAGAGATAATCTCTCTCATCTCTATCGCACAAAATTACTAGCAGATATCCATCAATTAACTATTGATGAACTGAGTTTACTTCTGGAAATCATAAATGAAGGAACAACCAATTTATCTGAGATTACTCATGATAATTTAGCGGTTCTAATTAGCAAACTCTATACCATTACCAATTGGCTACGTACACGGAAGTGGAGTGTATATCAGTTACTTGTGATGACCACCACCGACTATCACAAAATCCTAGTCCTAGAAGTACACAACTTACTGGATACTGTATATAACGGCCTGCAAAACTTTGACAAGAAAAAGGCAAAAACCAAAGAAGAGCTATTAAAAGCCATATCTCCTTATATCGCCGCCGCTTTGCAATTACCATCTGGACATGCGGCATATTTCATACTCACCTGGGCAGATAAACTAGAACCCGGCACAGGAAAAATGACAGCGGAAAAATTATGGAACTGGTTGCGGACAAATCCCGTTACCGCTCAACCAGAATTCCAAAAACAAGCTGAACCCGTGGTCCAGTATTTCCAGTGCTTGGCACAACTAGCACTGATTTACCGTTCTACCGGCCTTAACGAAAGCACCATACGTCTGTTTGTGACAAAACCTGAACTTTTCGGCATGACAGAGGTAACAGCACCAACACATCATTCCCTGATAATACTAACGCGTTTTGCTGATTGGGTTAACTCACTCGGTGAAAACGCCTCTTCTGTACTGGCCGAATTTGAAAAAGAAACATTAACAGCAGAACTATTGGCTAACGCCATGAATCTTGATAAAAATCTACTGGAACAAGCCAAGACTCAAGCAAAAGCTGATTTCTCCAACTGGCCATCTATCGACACTATCCGGCAATGGATTAATATCGCACGTCAATTGAATATCTCTCCACAAGGTATTTCTGAACTGGCGCAAGTATTAGACATAGAATCTTCCACTAATTATGTCCAATGGGAAAATGTCACTTCGATATTAATCTCCGGGCTAGACACCCAAAAAGCCAATGCCCTACATGCATTTCTGGATGAGTCTCGCAGTGCTGCATTAAGTACATACTATATTTATTCTCATAACCAAAAAGATCGACAAGAAAGAAAACATACGGTAATTAAAGACCGTGATGATCTATATCAATACCTATTGATCGATAACCAGGTCTCCGCCGCCATCAAAACCACGGAAATTGCGGAAGCTATTGCCAGTATCCAACTGTATATTAACCGCGCATTGAAAAATATGGAGGAAGATACCGACACAAGTGTCACCAGCCGTTCATTCTTTACTAACTGGGATAAATACAACAAACGCTATAGCACCTGGGCCGGCATTGCTAAACTCCTTTACTACCCTGAAAATTACATCGATCCGACATTGCGGATCGGCCAGACAAAAACAATGGATGCACTACTGCAATCCATCAGCCAGAGTCAATTGAATACCGATACCGTAGAAGATGCCTTTAAATCTTATCTAACGTCATTCGAACAGGTGGCTAATCTGGAAGTCATCAGCGCCTATCATGACAACATTAATAATGACCAAGGATTAACCTATTTTATCGGGCGCAGTAAAACAGAAGTGAATCAATATTATTGGCGCAGTGTGGATCACAATAAATTCAGCGAAGGCAAATTCCCCGCTAATGCCTGGAGCGAGTGGCATAAAATTGATTGCCCAATTAATCCCTACGAAGATACTATCCGTCCAGTAGTCTACCAATCCCGCCTGTATATTATCTGGCTGGAACAGAAGAAGGTAACTAATCGATCAGAAGCAGAAGCTCTATCAGAAATAAAAAAAGACAAACAAGGAAGCAAAACGACCACAAGCTATTATTATGAACTGAAATTGGCACATATTCGTTATGACGGTACCTGGAATACACCAGTCACTTTTGATGTGAATAATAAAATATCTACTCTAAATCCAGAATCGAAGAATAAAGCGTTAGGGCTCTATTGTGCAAGTTATCAAGGCAAAGATAAGTTATTGGTGATGTTTTATATCAAACAAGATGTAGAGCGGTATTCTAACGAAAAAGCAGAAGAAGAAATAAAATCAAAAACAATAGACAGCGTAAAAGAAAAATCAGCAGAGGAAAAAAAACTAGCAGAGAAAAAATTAAAAGAAATAGAAGAAAAATTCTTTCCAATACAAGGACTGTATATTTCATCAAATATATCACATGAAGATATGAATCCTGACAATTACAAAACAAATACTTATAAACAGTTTGATACTCCTAATATTATAAGAGTCAATAACCGCTATGCAGAAAACTACGAAATCCCTTCATCAGTAAACAGTAATAACGGTTATGATTGGGGCGAAGGCTACCTGAGTATGGTATATGGCGGGAGTATTCTGATTACCCGCCCCCTATTAAAAGGTTCAAAAATCCAAATCTCACCGAAGTTAAGAATTATTCATAATGGATATGAAGGTCGACAACGTAATCAATGCAATCTGATTAAGAAATACGGCAAGCTCGGTGATAAATTTATTATTTATACCACGCTAGGTATTAACCCGAATAATTTATCAAATAAAAAATTTATCTACCCTGTTTATCAATATGGAGACACTCCCGAAAAAGGGAAACTACTGTTTTATCGAGATAGTACCACTAACTTTGTAAGAGCCTGGCTCCCTAACCTTCCCCCTGGCTCTCAAGAAATATCCACAACCACCGGCGGTAACATTAGTGGTAACTATGGTTATATTGATAATAAACATAGTAACAACAATCCATTCAAAGAATATTTCTATATGGATGACCACGGTGGTATTGACACTGATGTTTCGGGGCCAATGTTTATTAATACCGATATTAAGTCTTCAAATGTTAAAGTCATAATAAAGGCTACCGGTATCGAAGGAAAAACGTTTATAGCAAGCGAGAACAACAATGTGCCTACTGAGCCAACCCCTAACTTCGAAGAAATGTATTATCAATTTAAAGCTCTCGAAGAAATAGATGTCTCCGAGCTGACATATAATAATAATGAAACAAGTATTGATGTCACCTTTACAGCATTTGCTGAGAAATTTGATGAAGGTGATAAAGATTATCGTAACCTAGGCGAAGAACATTTTAGTATCCGTATTATCAAAAAGGCGGAAACTAATAATGTCCTATCCCTTCACAGCGATCCAAGCGGGGCACAATATATGCAATGGGGAGACTATCGTACTCGCCTTAATACGTTGTTTGCCCGTAAATTAATTAGCCGCGCTAACGCGGGAATAGATACTATTTTGAGCATGGAAACTCAGAATATTCAGGAACCTAAATTAGGAGAAGATTCCCCTGATGCAATGGAACCAATGGACTTCAACGGCGCTAACAGTCTTTATTTCTGGGAACTGTTCTACTATACCCCGATGTTGATTGCTCAGCGTTTGCTGCACGAACAAAACTTCGATGAAGCTAACCGTTGGCTGAAATATGTCTGGAACCCATCTGGCCATATTGCCAATGGTCAAAAGCAACATCCCCACAACTGGAATGTCCGCCCATTACTAGAGGACACTAGCTGGAACGATGATCCATTGGATACATTTGATCCCAATGCCATAGCTCAACATGATCCAATGCACTACAAAGTCGCTACTTTTATGCGCACTCTTGATCTGCTGATAGAACAGGGAGATTACGCCTATCGCCAATTGGAGCGGGACACACTCGCCGAAGCCAAAATGTGGTATATGCAGGCACTGCATCTCTTGGGTGATAAACCTCATTTACCACTCAGTTCAACATGGAATGATCCAGAACTAAAAGAGGCCGCAGATCTTGAAAAACAAAAGACACATGCCAAAGCAGTAGCAGCTTTACGACAAGGCCAGTCTACAGGTGGAAGCAATACAGATCTTTTCCTGCCACAGGTCAACGAAGTGATGCTGAGCTATTGGCAGAAACTGGAACAACGGCTGTATAACCTGCGCCATAACCTCTCTATTGATGGTCAACCTTTGCATCTGCCTATTTTCGCCACACCAGCCGATCCAAAAGCGTTACTCAGTGCCGCTGTTGCCAGCTCACAAGGCGGAAGCAATATGCCAACGTCATTTATGTCACTGTGGCGTTTCCCACACATGCTGGAAAACGCCCGCGGCATGGTCAGTCAGCTCACTCAATTCGGCTCCACATTACAAAATATTATCGAACGTCAGGATGCAGAGGCATTAAACACACTGTTGCAGAATCATGCGGCAGAACTGGTATTGACCAATCTCAGCATACAGGACAAAACCATTGAAGAGCTGGATGTTGAAAAAACTGTGCTAGAAAAAACACGCGCCGGAGCCCAATCACGTTTTGATAGCTACAGCAAATTCTACAATGAAGACATCAACGCAGGTGAAAAACAGGCGATGGCGTTGCGTGCTTCCGTCGCTGGCCTCTCTACGGCCCTTCAAGCATCACATCTGGCAGGCGCTGCACTTGATCTGGCCCCCAACATCTTTGGCTTCGCTGATGGTGGTAGCCATTGGGGCGCGATCGCCCAAGCCACAGGTAATGTCATGGAATTCTCCGCCAGTATTATGAACACCGAAGCGGATAAAATCAGCCAGTCTGAAACCTACCGTCGGCGTCGTCAGGAATGGGAAATTCAGCGTAATAACGCCGAGACAGAACTGAAACAAATCGATGCTCAGCTTCAATCACTAGTAGTACGCCGCGAAGCCGCGGTGTTGCAGAAAACCAGCCTGAAAACGCAACAGGAACAAACCCAAGCACAACTGCTGTTCCTACAACATAAGTTCAGCAATCAAGCTTTGTACAACTGGCTGCGTGGTCGGCTGTCCGCCATTTACTTCCAGTTCTATGATTTAACGGTAGCTCGCTGTTTGATGGCTGAAATGGCCTATCGCTGGGAGACTAATGACACCACGGCAAGCTTTATCAAACCCGGTGCCTGGCAAGGAACTCATGCCGGTTTGCTGGCGGGAGAAACCTTAATGCTGAATCTGGCACAAATGGAAGACGCGCATCTGAAACAGGATCAACGCGTACTGGAAGTAGAACGTACCGTTTCACTAGCAGAAGTTTATAAAGAGAAAGGTCAATTTTCTCTGACCGAGAAAATTGCAGACCTGGTGAATAAGAAACCAGACACTACCAGTAGCGGAAATAACACACTGAGTTTTGGTGAAGGAAATGCCAAAACTTCTCTGCAAGCGTCTATTTCGTTAGCTGACTTACAAATTCGTCACGATTACCCAGAAGGCAGCGGAGTCGGTAACGTTCGTCGAATTAAACAGATCAGTGTCACCCTGCCCGCTCTACTGGGACCCTATCAGGATGTGCAGGCAATTCTGTCTTACAGCGGAGATATCACTGGATTAACTGAAAGTTGCAAATCGTTGGCGGTTTCTCATGGGATGAATGACAGCGGCCAGTTCCAACTGGATTTCAACGATGGCAAATTCCTGCCGTTTGAAGGAATCGACATCGATAAAGGTACGCTGACATTAAGCTTCCCAAATGCAATTGGTGAAGGAAGCAAAGAGGGCAAACAAAAAACCATGCTGGAGAGTCTAAGCGACATCATTCTGCATATTCGCTACACCATTCGCCAATAACGATCTCAATTAAGTGCTAAAACAGGCCCCTAAATGGGGCCTGCAAGGAGTCTTTCATGCAAAATTCACAAGATTTTAGTATTACAGAACTATCATTGCCCAAAGGGGGAGGCGCTATCACGGGAATGGGGGAAGCGTTAACCCCCACCGGACCGGATGGTATGGCCGCGCTATCTCTACCATTGCCTATTTCTGCCGGGCGCGGTTATGCGCCCTCATTCACTCTGAATTACAACAGCGGTGCCGGTAACAGTCCATTTGGTCTGGGTTGGGATTGCAACGTTATGACCATCCGCCGACGCACCCATTTTGGCGTTCCCCATTATAACGAAACCGATACTTTCCTTGGGCCGGAAGGCGAAGTACTGGTAGTAGCGGATCAACCGCGTGATGAATCGACATTACAGGGTATCAATCTAGGCGCTACCTTCACCGTTACCGGATACCGTTCCCGTCTGGAAAGTCATTTCAGCCGATTGGAATATTGGCAGCCCAAGACAACAGACAAAACAGATTTTTGGCTGATATATAGCTCAGATGGGCAAGTACATTTACTGGGTAAATCACCGCAAGGGCGGATCAGCAACCCGTCAGACATCACACAAACAGCACAATGGTTGCTGGAAGCTTCCGTATCACCACATGGTGAGCAAATTTATTATCAGTACCGAGCCGAAGATAACTTAGATTGTGAAACTAATGAAACTACGCTCCATCCACAGGCCACAGCACAACGTTATTTACACATAGTGTATTACGGCAACCGGACAGCCAGCGAAACGTTACCCGGTCTGGATGGTCGCGGCCCATCACAAACAGACTGGTTGTTCTACCTGATATTTGATTACGGCGAACGCAGTAACAACCTGAAAATGCCACCAGCATTTACAGCAACGGGTAACTGGCTGTGTCGTCAGGACTGTTTTTCCCGTTATGAATATGGCTTTGAGATTCGTACCCGCCGCTTATGCCGCCAAATACTGATGTATCACCACCTGCAAGCGCTGGATAATAAGATAACAGAACACAACGGACCAACGCTGGTTTCACGCCTGATACTCAATTATAACGAAAGCGAAATCGCCAGCACGCTGGCATTTATTCGTCGAGTGGGACACGAGCAAGACGGTACTGCCGTCACCCTGCCACCATTAGAATTGGCGTATCAGGATTTTTCACCGCAACATAATGCTCACTGGCAGCCGATGGACGTTCTGTCTAATTTTAACTCTATTCAGCGCTGGCAACTAGTTGATCTAAAAGGCGAAGGATTACCGGGCCTGCTATATCAGGATAAAAACGCCTGGTGGTACCGTTCCCCACAGCGCTTGGGTGAAATTGGCTCAGATACCGTCACTTGGGAAAAAATGCAGCCTTTGTCTGTTATCCCTTCCTTGCAAAGTAACGCCTCGCTGGTGGATATCAACGGAGACGGCCAACTTGACTGGGTTATCACCGGACCGGGATTACGGGGATATCATAGTCAACGCCCGGATGGCAGTTGGACACGTTTTACCCCACTCAACGCTCTGCCGGTGGAATACACTCATCCACGTGCGCAACTCGCGGATTTAATGGGAGCCGGGCTCTCTGATTTAGTGCTGATCGGCCCTAACAGTGTGCGTTTATATGCCAATACTCGTGACGGCTTTGCCAAAGGGCAAGATGTGGTGCAATCCGGTGATGTCACGCTGCCAGTCCCGGGTGCCGATCCGCGTAAGTTGGTGGCGTTTAGTGATGTATTAGGTTCCGGTCAGGCGCATCTGGTTGAAGTGAGCGCAACTACAGTCACCTGCTGGCCTAATCTGGGGCACGGACATTTTGGTCAACCCATCACCCTGCCGGGATTCAGCCAGCCAGAAGCTATATTTAACCCTGCTCAAGTTTATCTGGCCGATCTGGATGGCAGCGGCCCAACTGATCTGATTTATGTTCACACCAACCGTCTGGATATCTTCCTGAATAAAAGCGGCAATGGTTTTGCCGCACCAGTGACATTGCGCTTCCCAGAAGGCTTGCGTTTTGATCATACCTGTCAGTTACAAGTGGCCGATGTACAAGGGTTAGGCGTCGCCAGCCTGATACTGAGCGTGCCACATATGGCTCCCCATCACTGGCGTTGTGATCTAACCAGCGCAAAACCGTGGTTACTCAGTGAAATAAATAACAATATGGGGGCCCATCACACCTTGCGTTACCACAGTTCCTCTCAGTTCTGGCTGGATGAAAAAGCTGCGGCACTGGCTGCTGGGCAAACACCGGTTTGTTATCTCCCCTTTCCGGTACACACCCTATGGCAAACGGAAACAGAAGATGAAATCAGCGGCAACAAATTAGTCACAACACTGCGTTATGCTCGTGGTGCCTGGGATGGACGTGAGCGGGAATTTCGCGGATTTGGTTATGTAGAGCAGACAGACAGCCATCAACTGGCTCAAGGCAATGCGCCAGAACGCACACCACCCGCACTGACCAAAAACTGGTATGCCACCGGGCTGACCGTAATAGATAACACATTATCGACAGAGTATTGGCGTGGTGATAATCAGGCTTTTGCCGGTTTTTCACCACGCTTTACGACCTGGCAAGATGGTCAAGATGTTCTACTAACACCGGAAGAGGACAACAGTCAATATTGGCTAAATCGGGCGTTGAAAGGCCAACTGCTACGTAGTGAACTCTACGGGAAGGATGGCAGTACACAGGAGAAAACTCCCTACACGGTCACTGAATTCCGCCCACAAGTACGTCGATTACAGCATACCGATAACCGATATCCGGTGCTGTGGTCATCTGTAGTTGAAAGCCGCAACTATCATTACGAGCGTATCGCCAGCGACCCGCAATGCAGCCAAGATATTACGCTATCCAGTGATCTATTTGGTCAACCGCTAAAACAGGTTTCGGTACAGTATCCACGCCGACCGCAACCGGCAATCAGTCCGTATCCTGATACACTGCCTGATAAGTTGTTAGCCAACAGCTATGATGAACAGCAACGCCAATTACGGCTCACTTATCAACAGTTCAGTTGGCATCATCTGACTGGCAATGCCGTCCGGGTATTGGGATTACCGGATAGTACCCGCAGTGATATCTTTACTTATGGCGCTGAAAATGTGCCTACTGATGGTTTAAATCTGGAACTACTGAGCGATAAAAATAGTCTGATTGCGGATAATGAACCGCGTGAATACCTCGGCCAGAAAAAAACCGTTTATACCAATGGAGAAAATGCAACGCCAACGCGACAAGCGCTGGTTGCCTTTATCGAGACAACGGTATTTAGTCAATCCACACTATCAGCGTTTGATGGGAGTATCCCATCTGTTCAATTATCAACGACGCTGGAACAAGCCGGATACCAACAAACAAATTATCTATTCCCTCGCACTGGAGAAGAGAAAATCTGGGTAGCTCATCATGGCTATACCGATTACGGTACAGCTGCACAGTTCTGGCGCCCACAAAAACAGAGCAACACCCAACTCACGGGCAAAATTACACTCACTTGGGATGCAAGCTATTGCGTTGTCACACAAACCCGAGATGCTGCTGGACTGACAACCTCAGCCAGATATGACTGGCGTTTTCTGACTCCTGTACAACTCACGGATATCAATAACAATCAGCACCTTATCACGCTGGATGCACTGGGCCGACCAATCACACTGCGCTTTTGGGGAACTGAAAACGGCAAGATGACTGGTTACTCTTCACCGGAAAAAACATCGTTTTCTCCACCATCCGATGTAGACGCCGCTATTGAGTTAAAAAAACCGCTCCCTGTAGCACAGTGTCAGGTTTACGCACCAGAAAGCTGGATGCCAGTATTAAGTCAGAAAGCCCTCGATAGACTGGCAGAGCAAGACCGGCAAAAGTTATACAACGCCAGAATCATCACCGAAGATGGGCGCATATGTACACTGGCCTATCGCCACTGGGCACAAAGTCAAAAGGCTACTCCTCAACTCATTAGCCTATTAAACAACGGCCCCCGTGTACCCCCTCACAGCCTCACATTGACTACGGATCGTTATGACCACGATCCTGAGCAACAGATCCGCCAACAGGTAGTATTTAGTGATGGCTTTGGCCGCTTGCTGCAAGCTGCTGCCCGACATGAGGCAGGCTTGGCCTGGCAACGTAATGAAGATGGTTCTCTGATTATAAGTGTCAAGAATACCGAGAATCGTTGGGCAGTGACCGGACGGACGGAATATGACAATAAGGGACAACCGATACGCACCTATCAGCCCTATTTCCTCAATGACTGGCGATACGTTAGCAATGACAGTGCCCGGCAGGAAAAAGAAGCTTATGCAGATACCCATGTCTATGATCCCGTTGGTCGAGAAATCAAGGTTATCACCGCAAAAGGTTGGTTACGCCGAACCTTGTTCACTCCCTGGTTTACTGTCAATGAGGATGAAAATGACACAGCTGCTGAGGTGAATATGTAACTTGATCAACCCCGTCTGGCTGACAGGCGGGAAACATAGATAGAGGTGAAAGGTGTTGTTCATAATACCGTCAAATACTCAACTTATTATCTGGTTGATCATTGGTTTTATTGCGGCTTGGGGCGGATTAGTAACTTTGGAAGCAATAAGGTATGCCCACTGCCACAGCAAACCATCTGTCTCCAGCTAAACTGGGAAATTATCTACTACACTATCGTAAGAAAACTAATATGCAGACAAAAATTGCGATTGCAGAAAGGATTACACACAACAACCCAACAACGAGATAAATCATGAAAAATATTGATTCCAAACTTTATCAAAAAACCCCTATCGTCAACGTCCAAGACAACCGTGGTTTGACAATCCGTAATATCGATTTTCACCGCACCACCGCAAACGGTGATACCGATACCCGTATTACCCGCCATCAATACAATACTCACGGACACTTAAGTCAAAGCATCGATCCGCGCCTCTATGAGGTCGGGCAAACCAACAGTACGATCAAACCCAATTTTCTTTGGCAGTATGATTTGACCGGTAATCCCCTACGTACAGAGAGCATTGATGCAGGTCGCACGGTCACCTTGAATGATATTGAAGGCCGTCCGCTGCTGACAGTGACTGCAACAGGTGTCATACAAACCCGGCAATATGAAACTTCTTCCCTGCCCGGCCGTCTGTTATCTGTTACCGAACAAACACCAGAGGAAAAAACATCCCGTATCACCGAGCGCCTGATTTGGGCTGGCAATAGCGAAGCAGAGAAAAACCATAACCTTGCCGGCCAGTGCGCGCGCCACTATGACACGGCGGGAGTTACCCGGTTGGAGAGTTTGTCACTGACCGGTACTGTTTTATCTCAATCCAACCAACTCTTGATCGACACTCAAGAGGCAAACTGGACAGGTAATAACGAAACCGGCTGGCAAAACATGCTGGCTGATGACATCTACACCATCCTGAGCACCTTCGATGCCACCGGCGTTTTATTGACTCAGACCGATGCGAAAGGGAACATTCAGAGGCTAACTTATGATGTGGCCGGGCAGCTAAACGGGAGCGGGTTAACAGTAAAAGGCCAGACGGAACAAGTGATTATCAAATCCCTGACCTATTCCGCTGCCGGACAAAAATTACGCGAGGAACACGGCAATGGTGTTATTACTGAATATAGTTATGAACCGGAAACCCAACGGCTTATTGGTATCAAAACCCGCCGTCCGTCAGACGCCAATCCATTAAACGCCAAAGTGTTGCAAGATCTACGCTATGAGTATGACCCGGTGGGCAATATCATCAGTATCCGTAACGATGCGGAAGCTACCCGCTTTTGGCACAATCAGAAAGTGGTGCCGGAAAACACCTACACTTACGATTCCCTGTATCAGCTTATCAGCGCCACCGGGCGCGAGATGGCGAATATAGGTCAACAAAGTCACCAATTTCCCTCCCCGGCTCTACCTTCTGACAATAACACCTACACCAACTATACCCGTACATATACTTATGACCGTGGCGGTAATCTGACTAAAATCCAGCACAGTTCACCGGCTGCTCAAAATAACTACACCACGGATATCACAGTTTCTAGCCAGAGCAATCGCGCAGTACTCAGCACACTGACCGAAGATCCGGCGCAAGTAGACGCTTTGTTTGATGCTGGCGGGCATCAGAACACCTTGATATCAGGACAAAACCTGAACTGGAATACTCGCGGTGAACTGCAACAAGTAACATTGGTGAAACGGGACAAGGGTGCCAATGATGATCGGGAATGGTATCGTTATAGTGGTGATGGGAGAAGGACATTAAAAGTCAACGAACAACGGACCAGCAACAACGCTCAAATACAGCGAATAACTTATTTGTCGAGCTTAGAACTTCGTCTAACACAAAACAACACGACCACAACCGAAGATTTGCAAATTATCACCGTAGGAGAAGCGGGCCGGGCACAGGTACGAGTATTACATTGGGAGAGCGGCAAACCGGAAGATATCGACAATAATCAGCTACGTTACAGCTACGATAATCTTATCGGCTCTAGTCAACTTGAATTAGATAGCGAAGGACAGATTATCAGTGAGGAAGAGTATTATCCCTATGGTGGCACGGCATTATGGGCAGCCAGGAATCAGACAGAAGCCAGTTATAAAACCATCCGTTATTCAGGCAAAGAGCGGGATGCCACCGGGTTGTATTATTACGGCTACCGATATTATCAGCCTTGGGTAGGACGGTGGTTAAGCGCCGATCCGGCGGGAACAATCGATGGGCTGAATTTATATCGGATGGTGAGGAATAATCCAATTAAATATCATGATACTGATGGTAGAGCCCCTGAAATTAAAGATGTCGAACACACTGTGATATATGGTTTCAGCCATCACCGCGGATCTGAGATGGGAAAAGCATTCGCAGCTAATAAGAATCCGGTTACCATCGATGAATATAATGCCGGGCTTGGTATCATGGGTGAATTAAGTCTGTCTGATTATTTTAGAATTTCTCAAAATCTTAAAGAAGACAGTCCACCTAAATTGAATGAGGGAAATATAAGAACTAACTCACGTAAATATCTGGATGCAATGGGTATAGAGGAAAGTTCAGCTACTGCTAAAATCAAACAGGAAGCCTATGAACAACAATATGCTTACACTGCGTCATGGAGTTTTCATATGGTAGAAAATAAAGGAAAACTAGATATTCAGAGTAAAATAAAAAACCTTCTACCGTCAAAGGGACTTTTCAGTGGGTTATCCGGCCAAAAACGATTCCAGAAATTAGACGCATTTATTTTAAAAAATAGTGATGGTAGCGATTTCACTATTCAAAGGCAGAGAGATATATTAACGAAATTTGCTTCCGCAGGAAATGCAGGAGAACTTGAAAGCACCTTATCAGCAGCAGACCAATCATGGCTAAAAAATACTATTGCAACGGCATTCTTTAGACAAACAAGTAAATTAGGTATGGATTGGTTTATAAAACAACTAGCATCACCTGATTTCAGATTTGTTATGGCTGGATATAACGGGGAAAAATTGACTATCGAGCAGCTAAATTCAGATAAACCCTGGAAAACAGGAAAAAGAAGGAAAGAAGGTCCGAATGAATATGCCGAAGCAATAACTTTCTCTGAAATTCGCCACGCCTATAGGAAGGGATACAACAGTAAAATAAACTTTATCCAGAAATAATTAGGGACAAGCCATGAGAGAATATTTATCTCATGGCTTGATGACTTTTAACATTCAATATTACATAATTAAAACAATATCTAACCAATTAAAATAACAATACCTTATCTCTCATACTAAAATATCAAATCAGAAATTAATGAATTTAATGGTTCTTTATATTTATTTCTGAGAGCATAAGCACAATACCTTACCGATGGTGCTGGACGTGATTCAAAATTCAAAAATACTATACCTTTATCAATATGGGCAGAATAGCGCATTTCATTGGGAGTCATTAAACTTATCGCGACACCCGCTTTTACCAGATCCAATCTATTAGTAAAATCAGGGATCGTCAATAACGCTAAATTCTGGTATTCAGGCAGATAATTCAATGGCATAAAATTATCGCATTGTTTTAAAAAGGCACTATTATGCTGAACCAAAGGAAAGCTATATATTATTTCATCAACATGACTCTCTGGTTCTAAAATATCATTGGATACGGCAAGGGACAACATTTGATAAGCACCATCTATCCTGATGATATCATCATTATCTGGATAACATTCAGTCGTCACATAAACCGTTATATCCCCTTTCATTAAGGAAGAAAATACTGCATCTTGTCTTATTAAATCATCAATGAGGAAATTGTTGATTATACAAATATCGCGGTAATGATAACGTTGCACCGCTCTTTTTACGACCGTAGATATCTTATTAACATATTCTCCACTTGTGCCAATAACCAATTTGTCTCTGTTTGATAATTTATAATTTTTACGACAATTCCAGTTATCCTCAACTTTCTGGATCCTTTCATAACACGGTAACAACTCCTGATATAATGCCTTACCCTCTTCTGTGAGCTTGGTTTTTCCCGGTAGTCGCTCGAATAATTGGCACCCCACACGTTGTTCCAGTTGATATACGATCCTGCTAAGTGGAGAGGGGGTAATGCAAAGCGTATCCGCTGCTAACGTGAATGACTCTTTCTTCGCTGATTCCATAAAATACTTTAGTTGCTTTGAACAAAATATCATCACATACCCTCTTGTTTTCATTCTAGAAATAGAATATTAACCATAGAACATGACAACGATGTTTCTACTTTGCATTCTTTTACATTAGGACATGCATTAATTGATATTGTATTTCACCACTTTAATTCTTAATATTTGTTTAATAATTACATTATATTTATAAAATAAATATAATTTACCACTATGTTGGAATAATGATTTTAATGAAAACCCAGATCATTTCATTGAATATAAATATATCTTATCATCATTCATATTTTATATTTCAATTTATTACAAAAATATTTCCATTAAACAAACCAAAATATAACATCAAATAATTTACATCAACCACAACTTATTAATATTTCACAAGAAGAAACTAACCACATTTCTTCTTGTTTAAAATAGCCATCATAATGATAGGTTTATAAATTCGTAAAATATTGACCATTTACTCGCTAATTAATGCCCGTATATTGTTCATCGAGCGTCTGTAAATAATCTGCACTGGTCAGGTGACTAATATTACATCCACTTTCTAAACGCGATTTCAGCCAATCAATAATCCGTTCCTGTAATTTCCCTGCTGGCTTATCCAGCTTATCAGCCAATTCACCGTGGTTTTCCCATAAATCGCTAATAAGTGCGAATACCTGACCTTGAAAAGCATAATCAGAATGTAACCAAGCCTCAATTAAATGGTCGCCCAAGACAAAGGGTTGTTCACTGCCACCGTGACCACAATTTTCAGGCCGATAATAAATCTGCGGCTCGGGCATATCGATCATGAGTTCACTTACCGGTGTCAAAAATGCCGACCAATCGCTGACTATCATTGCCGGTAATAACTGACCGAGGATATGCGCATCCATACTGCGTAAGAGCACCTGTTTCTCCTGTAATATCACCTGCTGGCGTGAACGCCAATGATTAAGCTGTCGCGCCCATAAATCCTCACTGCGATAAGCCCAACCCCAACTGTTATCGCTCAGGGTATGGCTATCAAGCAGATGACCGATTACTGACAGACAACCTGACTTAGGCTGAATCAGCCAGGGGCTTTGCGCCAGCATGTGATCCATCGGTGTATTGCTGTATAGCGGAAAAGCCTGCTCTACCCAGTCATTACGATAAAAGAGCGCCACCGGGTTAGGTTCCGCCAGTGAATTGAGCATAAAGAAAACAGGCGGCTTATTAGGCGTAGTCAGCCATTGTTTCCAGTTCATAGAAGTGTTCATACATCCTCCTGGTTATCGATAATCAAGTTAGCTTCCAATTGAGCCTGCACAGCACAAAGCGGTCTGGCAGGATACTTAAGGCGCGACGCCTTCCACCGTAATCAATTGTTTCTTCTCGTCAGGTGGAAAAGGAAAAAGCCAGTCAAAAAAAGTGTCCCCAAACGCCCAGTAAATAAAATAGAGAAATAATAAGGACAGCGTTATCTTCAATATTTTCATACTGATAATTCCTTCTTATCACAGTAATGTTGTAAGGCCAATGTTCCTTGTTCTTCCTACTGGCTCACAGTCAGTGATTTTTACTGGAAACTCTGATAACACTACTTTATTTTCCAGTAATCAATAGAATCTCTGTCTAAATCAATTCTGCCATCAGGATATTCAACTCTTGAAGGTTCTTTGCCTGGTGGAATAATAATTTTAGGCATTTTGGTTTCATCTAACTTAGGTTTATAGGTAATTTTCCATTCAGCACCTGGAGTTAACCTTAATCTAAAGGGACGCATTCCTACTTCACCCTGTAGAAATACTCTGTTTGGGCGCCCATAAACTATTTTTAGAATAGGATAAACAACCGGTCTGTAATCTATATTATTCAATGCGTTAGTTTCGCTGAGATATGTCTGGGCTGCATCATTAATGAATACAGTTAAACCTGTTCCCTCAGCTCCTTCCTCTTGAACAGCATCTTTCACCAAATGGCGAATATCAGTATAACCTACAGTCACAAAGGCACGGTTAATTTTCCATTTACATCGGCCTCCGCCATTAAAAGGTAGTTTTGCCTGAAAGTAACCAGTTTGTGGATCGGCCTTCACTTTCAAGCGAAGCCCATTATAGGTTGGCGCCTTATAAGGTGACATGTCAGCATGTAATTGATATTTCAGGCAATCTTTTGATATATACACAGCGGACACATATGGTTTTGTATACTTAGGTGCCACCCCTTCCACTGTGATCCACTGATTCTCTTTGGGAGGAGAAAGCGGTTCATTAGGGTCAGCGCAGCCCGATATTAAAATCACCGATAAGATCGATAAGTATTGTTTAATATTCATCATGGTAAGTTTTCCTCAATTCCTACAGAGGGGGCATTATTTTATTTTCCAGTAATCAAATAGAGTCTCTGTTTAAATCAACTCTGCCATCAGGATATTCAACTCTTGAAGGTTCTTTGCCAGGTGGGATAATAATTTTAGGCATTTTGGTTTCGTCTAATTTAGGCTTATAGGTAATTTTCCATTCAGCACCTGGAGTTAACCCTAATCTAAAGGGACGCATTCCTACTTCACCCTGTAGGAATATTCTTTTGGGGAATCTATTAACCATTTCCAATACAGGGTAAATAACCGGACTATAATCTATAGTATTCAATGCTGCCGTTTCGCTTAGATTTGTCTGGGTTGCATCGTTGATAAATGCAGTTAAACCAATGCCCCCAGTTCCTGCTTCTTGAGTAGCATCTTTCATCAAATGGCGGACATCGGTATAACCTACAGTAACAAAGGCTCGGTCAATTTTCCATTTACACCGGCCTCCTCCATTAAAAGGTAACTTTGCCTGAAAATAACCGGTTTGTGGATTGACCTTTACATCCAGATTCAATCCATTATAAGTTGGTACTTTAAAAGGCGACATATTGGAATCCAGACGATATTTAAGGCAGTCTTTTGATATATACACAGCGGACACATATGGTTTTGTATACTTCGGCGCCACACCTTCTACGGTTATCCACTGATTCTCTTTAGGAGGAGAAAGCGGCTCATGGGAGTCAGCGCAACCCGATATTAAAATCACTGATAAGACCGATAAGTATTGTTTAATATTTATCATGATAAGTTTTCCTCAATTCCTACAGCATTATCTATATAGCGTGTTAAGGCTAAAAGTCCTTTTTGATCCTGTTGAGTGCAAATCAACGCTTGCTTTAAGTGATGGTCCATCTGTAAAAATAGTGCATCGCGCTGCCGAATACATGCAACAATATCGGGCCTCTCATTCAGCGTTTTTTCAAATAACTGCTCCTGATCTCGGAAAAAATGGTATTTGCCCGGTGCGATTAGCTCTGCCAATCGCGCACCAATATAACGGGCGTATTTTAATGAACTGTGATCAGGGAAACCCAAAGCATCTTTTAAAGTTGGGTTTTCGCTCAGCGGAAACCATTTGGCCTTATCTGCATCGCTTATCTGTTTAAAAAATCCTTTTTGAATTTCACTCGCGTCCTTTAGATTATTTTCGGTTTCACGGTTTAGCGACGGAATTAAATACAGTTTTGTTTTAGTGGGTAAGGTGGTTCTGAGCCGTATATAGTTGCTTGGATTACGTTCTTCCAGCCATTCAATAACCAGATTGATTTTACAAAAGTGCACTATTTTTCCGTGATGCAGGAAAACTTCACCACTTTTGGTAAAATCCAACAATTCAACAGGGCTGAATAGATAGCCTAGCGGCCCCCAACAATTATATAGCCAGTTATCCAAATTTTTTTCCGGTGGTAAAGAAGGGATCGGGTCATCTTCATTCACATGACGGTAATGAATGATATCCACCAATTCCCGTATCGCATTAAAGGTTAATACCCTAGGCATCCCGTAGCTATAGAAGCAAGGATTATGGTCTTTTAATTGTGCGCTATGCAGTAATGCTAACGCTCCTCCTAGACTGTGACCACAAACAAATAATTTTCTTTTTTTAGCCAAATCCAACACATCACTAAATACTGCTATATTCTTATCGCTGGGAACTCTTAGTTTTGCAACTAGACTGAATGCTTCCCAAAACCCTTTATGTACTTTGCCGCTGTGAATGAACCCGCTACATAGGGCTTTTTCATCGCAATCTACCCTCAAAGGTTGATATGTAGCATCAGTCAGAACATCCTCTGTACTGGCTGTACCCCGCCAACTGACAATCACATCATTTTTACTGGCTACATAAAACAACTGGGTATTACCCTGCCTATTATCTCCTGATTTTGAATTAATAAATTCTACTCGCGTATAACATTCACTAAACGGCACATCGTAAACGACAGGTGTTGCCGACAATTCTTCCACTTTATAGGGCAATCTTGAAACATCCACCATTTGCCGGTTAAAAAAGTGTTTCACAGAGCCTACTACATTGACATCCCCATCGGCATAGGCCAGTACGCTCATCAAACACTGGTTATAGGCATTAACAATGGAATATTCCTTCTGATGATGCAGTTGCAAAACCCAGGCTCGAAAAGGACATATTTCTAGCACATACCGGCGATTTAACGGATGAACCTGATAGCCTTTTGGTTCCGGGTCTGGGAAATGATAGGGAGGTGGAATTTTTTTGGGATCATTCCAATCATCCAGCACTGGCAACCCATCACTAATCTGCCCGATAGTCACATAGCGATATTGATGGCCTTCGGTTTCTGCTTTTGGTTTCACCACTGAAAATTCTTCTCCCCGTTTTTCCCGTAACGGACGCTGCTCCATTTCGTCGGCCAGTGGTTGGGCGCCGATATACAAAGTTACCGGATGAGGCAACAGATCCTCTTCTCTGAGCACACCGAAACCGTCGGTTGTCCCCTGGCGTACATAACCTGGGGTTCCGCGACTGATCAGGCGATAAGGCATGTTGACCAGCGGCTTTCCCTGTTCATCCACCAACTGAAATTCCACCCAGTTTTTCAGAAACCGTTTACAATCAAAGCATAAGCGTGGATCTGATATACCCATTAGTTTTACTCCCTTCTTTTAACGTTATTTCCCCGCCCGGCTATCAATCACCTTCATCAGCATAAATATCCTGTCGGGAATAGCCGTGATTGATTGCGTCACTAAAGAAACAAGATAGTAAAAATCCTATTACCACAGATAAGAAACACCGTTTATGCCGTGAGTAATAGCGAGTTGAACAACAGGAAGACGAAATGTATTCCCATCGATTAATCCCTTTGAATAAGGGAACAGGAGTTGAGATTTCCCTCATATTATCCAATATGATGGAACTTAAGTTATGATTATTAAATCATCATCAAATAGCAAGAAAAAATTTCATTTTCTTAATTTACAAAAAGTAGATTTTGTAAGGAAGTGTTACAAATTCAATAAAAGATTAAGTTATTGTAAATATAATGAAGAATGCAACCCCATTCCCAAAAGAATCAGTCCACGATATATAAAAAAACTGGCCTTTACTGATTTTCCACATCCAGCTTTAATCAAAAACCAATTGCAAATTTTGCGGCTGCTTTTTTTGCAACAGCTATTTGAAGAAAACAGTGACATAGTGATTATCCTCATCTTCCCATAGAACGGAATCATTCTTTTATTGTATCAATGGTACAGAGATCACACGGATGTTTCATTTACCTTATGATTTAAAAGGAATAAACATGAACGCATACGTGAATAAAGAGATACCTGATGTATTACAAAGCCAATGTGGTATTAATTGTCTGACCGATATTTGCCACTATTCTTTTAATGAATTCCGCCAGCAAGTCTCTGATCATCTCTCTTGGTCAGAGACCAACCGTTTATATTGTGATGCACAACAGGAACAAAAAGAGAATCAATTATATGAAGCACGTATTCTCAAACGCGCTAACCCACAGTTACAAAATGCAGTGCACCTCGGTATTACCCTCCCTCATGCTGAATTGAGAAGCTACAATAATGAATTCGGTAGCCGAGCCAGCCAATATGTGGCGCCGGGTTCGGTTTCCTCTATGTTCTCCCCCGCCGCTTATTTAACTGAACTCTATCGTGAAGCACGTAATTTACATGCCAGCGACTCCGTTTATCATCTGGATGAACGCCGACCAGATCTCCAATCAATGGAGCTCAATCAGCAAAATATGGACACCGAGCTTTCCACGCTTTCTCTGTCTAATGAAATTTTGTTGAAAGGAATTAAAGCTAATAAGTCTAATCTGGACAGCGATACTAAAGTGATGGAAATGTTATCCACTTTCCGTCCTTCCGGCACAATACCTTATCATGATGCTTACGAAAATGTGCGTAAAGCTATCCAATTACAAGATCCTAAACTTGAGCAATTTCAGAAATCACCCGCTGTTGCCGGATTAATGCATCAAGCTTCACTGCTAGGAATTAATAACTCTATCTCACCAGAGCTGCTTAATATTCTGACAGAAGAGATTACCGAGGCTAATGCAGATGAAATTTATAAAAAGAACTTTGGCGATATTGACCCTACCTGGCTGGCAATGCCAGAATATCTGAAAAGTTATTATAATTTTAGTGATGAAGAGCTCAGCCAATTTATTCACAAATATCCAAATAATGAACTGAATGCTCAGAAAATACATTTACTAAAAATCAATAAAATTATTTTATTATCACGAGCTGTAAACTTGCCGATTTTAAAAATAGATGAAATTGTTCCAGAACAGAACATTACTCCAACAATATTAGGAAAAATATTTCTAGTTAAATACTATATGCAGAAATACAACATTGATACTGAAAATTCCTTAATACTATGTAACGCACCTATTTCACAATATTCCTATACCCAATGGATTTCAAGATGCATCGCGGCGGCAAGGGAACGAATCCCCGGGAGCATAGATAACTATGTGACCGGGGTGAGAGAGTGCAGCCAACAAAGAAGCAACTTGAAAGATGACGGGTATAATAAACGTTATAGTACTTGGGCTGGCATTTCACAATTAATTTACTATCCCGAAAATTATATCGATCCGACGATGCGTATCGGACAAACGAAAATGATGGATACACTATTGCAATCCGTCAGCCAAAGCCAATTAAATGCCGATACGGTAGAAGATGCATTTAAATCTTACCTGACCTCGTTTGAACAAGTCGCTAATTTGGAAGTCATTAGTGCTTATCATGATAACGTTAATAATGACCAAGGGCTGACCTATTTTATCGGGCACAGTAAAACAGAAGTTAATCAATATTACTGGCGCAGCGTCGATCACAGTAAATTCAATGACGGTAAATTCTCCGCCAATGCCTGGAGTGAATGGAATAAAATTGATTGCGCAATTAATCCCTACCAAAGCACCATCCGCCCAGTTATCTATAAATCCCGCTTATATCTGATTTGGCTGGAACAAAAGGAAACAGCTAAACAAGATAAGGATAATAAAGTCATTACTGACTATCACTATGAATTAAAATTGGCTCATATTCGTTATGATGGTACCTGGAATGTGCCAATCACTTTTGATGTAAATGAAAAAATACTCGCTTTAGAACTGACAAAATCTCAAGCTCCTGGACTCTATTGCGCAGGTTATCAAGGGGAAGATACCTTGTTAGTAATGTTTTATAGCAAAAAAGAGAAATTGGATGATTATAAAACTGCGCCAATGCAAGGATTATATATTTTCTCCGATATGTCTTCCAAAGATATGACCAATGAACAATGTAACTCTTATCGAAATAACGGTTATACACATTTCGATACTAATAGCATCATAAGAATAAATAACCGCTATGCAGAGGATTATGAAATCCCTTCATTGATGAATCATAGCAACAGCCATGATTGGGGAAAATATAATCTTAGCCAAGTATATGGCGGAAGTATAGTTATCAATTACACAGTTGCATCAAGTGATTTAAAAATCAATATTTCACCAAAATTAAGAATAATCCATGATGGAAAAGAAGGTCGAGAGCGCATTCAGTGTAATCTAATAAAGAAATATGGCAAATTGGGTGATAAATTCATTATTTATACAAATATAAATAAAAACCCAAATCACTCTAAAAATGAAAAGCTTATCTATCCCGTTTATCAATACCGCAATAATGAAAAAGGACGTCTGCTATTTTATAGGAGCAATACAACTGGTACTGTAAGGGCTTGGTTCCCAACAACTAAAGAAGAAATAACCACAACTACGAGTAGTAACCAAGATTGTATTATCGATAAGATTAATAATACAGATCTATTTAAATCATATTTCTATACCCGTCATCTTTCAAGTTGCCTCTTTGTTGGCTGCACTCGCTCACCCCGGTCACATAGTTATCTATGCTCCCGGGGATTCACTCCCTTGCCGTCGCGATGCATCTTGAAATCCATAGGGTATATATGGAAGATAAAGAAGGCCAGATTGCCACCGATATTAGTGGACCAGTAGATATCAACACTGCAATCTCTTCTGAAAAAGTTCAAGTCACAATCAATGCTGGCAAAAAATACTCTCTTACGGCGAATAAGGATGTCTCCGCTCAACCATCACCTAGCTTTGAAGAAATGTGTTACCAATTTAATACTCTCGAAATAGATGGCTCTAATCTGAATTTTACTAACAATTCAGCCAGTATTGATGTCACTTTTACCGCACTGGCAGATGATGAACGCAAACTGGGCTATGAAACTTTCAATATCCCGGTTACCCGAAAGGTTAAAACCGATAACGCACTCACTCTTTTTCATAATGAAAACGGTGCTCAATATATGCAATGGGGAGCCTATCGTATTCGTCTGAATACCCTATTTACTCGCCAATTAGTTGAACGTGCTACTACGGGTATTGATACAATTCTCAGTATGGAAACTCAAAATATTCAGGAACCACAATTAGGTAAAGGTTTTTATGCTACGTTCGTGATGCCTCCCTATAACTCATCAACTCATGGTGATGAACGTTGGTTTAAGCTTTATATCAAACATGTTGCTGATGATAATTCACATATTATCTATTCAGGCCAGTTAAAAGATACAAGTGTAAGCACCACGCTATTTATTCCTCTTGATGATGTTCCATTGCATCAAGATTTCCACGTCAAGGTCTATATGACCTTTAAACAATCTCAATCAGATGGTACCTGGTGGGGTCCTCACTTTGTTAGAGATGATAAAGGAATAGTAACAATAAACCCTAAATCCATTTTGACCCATTTTAAGAGCGTCAATGTCCTGAATAATGTTAAGAGCGAACCAATGGATTTCAGCGGCGCTAACAGTCTCTATTTCTGGGAACTGTTCTACTATACCCCGATGCTGGTTGCTCAACGTTTGCTACATGAACAAAACTTTGATGAAGCTAACCGTTGGCTGAAATATGTCTGGAGCCCATCCGGTTATATTATTCGTGGTCAAATTAAAAACTATCGCTGGAATGTGCGCCCGTTATTGGAAAACACCAGTTGGAACAGTGATCCTTTGGATTCCGTCGATCCTGACGCGGTGGCACAGCACGATCCAATGCACTATAAAGTAGCCACCTTTATGCGCACTCTCGATCTGTTGATGGCTCGTGGCGATCACGCCTATCGCCAACTGGAGCGGGATACGCTGAATGAGGCCAAAATGTGGTATATGCAAGCGCTGCACCTATTAGGTGAGAAACCCTATCTGCCGCTGAGTTCCGCATGGAATGATCCACGTCTGGACAATGCCGCAAGTACTACCACACAAAAAGCATATTCCTACGCAATAACCACCCTACGGCAAGGCACGCAAATACCATCATTATCATTGCGCTCCGCTAATACCCTGACCGATCTTTTCCTGCCACAAATCAACGACGTTATGCTGAGCTACTGGAACAAACTGGAACTGCGCCTGTATAACTTGCGTCATAATCTCTCCATCGATGGTCAACCGCTCTATCTGCCGATGTATGCCACACCGGCCGAGCCGAAAGCGTTACTCAGCGCTGCCGTTGCTACGTCTCAAGGCGGCGGCTCGCTTCCACAGCCATTTATGTCACTGTGGCGCTTCCCGCATATGCTAGAAAATGCCCGTAGCATGGTCACTCAACTCACACAGTTCGGTTCCACGTTGCAAAATATTATTGAACGCCAAGATGCTGAGGCCCTAAATGCTCTGCTGCAAAATCAAGCCAAGGAGCTGATATTAACGACGCTAAGCATTCAGGACAAAACCATCGAAGAAATAGATGCTGAAAAAACCGTGCTGGAAAAATCCAAAGCCGGGGCACAATCGCGCTTTAACAACTACAGCAAGTTATACGATGAAGATGTCAACGCCGGTGAACGTCAAGCTCTGGATATGCGAATAGCTTCCCAAAGTATTACCGCCGGATTGAAAGGCTTGCATATGGCTGCCGCCGCACTGGAGATGGTACCCAACATCTACGGCTTTGCGGTCGGGGGAACGCGCTTTGGGGCAATTGCCAATGCCATTGCTATTGGCGGCGGGATCGCCGCAGACGGTCTATTAATTGAAGCGGAGAAAGTCTCTCAATCTGAAATATGGCGCCGTCGCCGTCAAGAGTGGGAAATCCAGCGTAATAATGCCGAAGCAGAGATGAAACAAATCGATGCTCAACTTAAATCGCTAACGGTACGCCGCGAAGCAGCGGTATTACAAAAAACCAGCCTGAAAACCCAACAGGAACAAACTCAAGTTCAACTGGCTTTCCTGCAACGAAAATTCAGCAATCAAGCGCTGTACAACTGGTTACGTGGTCGGTTAGCTGCCATTTACTTCCAATTTCACGATTTAGTCGTCGCCCGTTGTCTGATGGCAGAACAAGCTTACCGTTGGGAAACCAATGATACCTCTGCACGCTTTATTAAACCGGGAGCCTGGCAAGGAACCTATGCCGGTCTGCTTGCCGGAGAAACCTTAATGTTGAATCTGGCCCAAATGGAAGATGCGCACCTGAAACAAGAACAACGTGCGCTGGAAGTGGAACGCACGGTTTCTCTGGCGCAGGTGTACCAATCCTTAGAGGGAAAAAGCTTTACATTGAAAGATAAAATTGAAGCGTTGCTACAAGAAGATAAAGAGACTTCCGTCGGTAATGACAGTAATCAATTGAAATTAACCAACAATACGCTATCCGCGACGCTAACCCTGCAAGACCTGAAACTCAAAGATGATTACCCGGAAGAGATGCAGTTAGGCAAAACACGCCGCATTAAACAAATTAGTGTCTCCTTACCGTCACTATTGGGACCCTATCAAGATGTTCAAGCGGTTCTGTCTTATGGTGGTGACGCCACCGGCTTAGCTAAAGGTTGTAAAGCCTTGGCGGTCTCCCACGGCCTGAATGACAATGGTCAATTCCAACTCGATTTCAACGATGGCAAATTCCTGCCGTTTGAAGGAATCGATATTAATGACAAGGGAACATTAACGCTAAGTTTCCCCAATGCCACCAGTAAACAAAAAACCATATTACAGATGCTGACCGACATTATTCTGCACATTCGTTACACTATTCTCGAATAGCCATCACCTGCCACAGGCCCTAATCAGGGCCTGTTATTAAAAATCATCTTACATGCCACTGTTATTTCAATTACCTGAATAGAAAAATTATCCCTATTATATAGCAGGATTGAATTTAACATTAGTTCACTGTAATGCAGACAAAATAACAATTGCACAAATTATTCAACATAACAAAGGAAGTAAATGACGATGAAAAACATTGACCCTAAACTTTATCACCATACGCCGACCGTCAGTGTTCACGATAACCGTGGACTCGCTATCCGTAATATTAGTTTTCACCGCGCTACCGCAGAAGCAAATACCGATCCGCGTATTACTCGCCATCAATATAATGCCGGCGGATATTTGAACCAAAGCATTGATCCTCGCCTGTATGATGCTAAGCAGACTAACAACGCCGTACAACCGAATTTTATCTGGCAGCATAATTTGACCGGCAATATCCTGCGAACAGAGAGCGTCGATGCTGGCCGAACAATTACCCTCAACGATATTGAAGGTCGCCCGGTATTGACCATCAGCGCAACCGGTGTCCGCCAAAATCACCTTTATGAAGATAACACCCTACCCGGTCGCCTACTCGCAATCACCGAACAAGCACAGACAGAAGAGAAAACAACCGAGCGTCTTATCTGGGCCGGCAATACGCCGCAGGAAAAAGAGTACAACCTTGTTGGTCAGCGTGTCCGCCATTACGATACCGCAGGGCTCACTCAACTCAACAGCCTTGCCCTGACCGGCACCGTTTTATCACAATCTCAACAACTGCTCGTCGATAACCAAGATGCCGACTGGACAGGTGAAGACCAGAACCTCTGGCAGCAAAAACTGAGTAGTGATGTTTATACCACCCAAAATAAAACCGATGCCACCGGGGCTTTACTTACCCAGACCGATGCTAAAGGCAACATTCAGCGGCAAGCCTATGATGTGGCCGGTCAGCTAAAAGGGAGCTGGCTAACATTAAAAGGTCAGGCCGAACAAGTAATTATCAAATCGCTGACCTACTCCGCCGCCGGACAAAAATTACGCGAAGAGCACGGTAACGGCATTATTACCGAATACAACTATGAACCGGAAACTCAGCGGCTTATCGGCATTACCACTCACCGTCCATCAGACGCCAAGGTGTTGCAAGACCTACGCTATCAATATGACCCGGTAGGCAATGTGATCAATATCCGTAACGATGCGGAAGCCACCCGCTTTTGGCGCAATCAAAAAGTCATCCCGGAGAATAGCTATACCTATGATTCCCTGTATCAGCTTATCAGTGCCACCGGATGTGAAATGGCCAATATAGGTCAGCCAAATAACCCACTACCCTCCCCTGCGCTACCTGCTGATAACAACACCTACACTAACTACACCCGCACCTATAGTTATGACCGTGGCGGCAATTTGATGGAAATTCAGCATAGTTCACCTGCCACGCAAAATAACTACACGACGAATATAACGGTTTCTAATTACAGCAACCGTGCCGTATTAAGCACACTGACCGAAGATCCAACCCAAGTTGATGCCTTATTTGATGCGGGAGGCCATCAAACCAACTTATTATCCGGTCAAGTTCTAATATGGACACCGCGAGGCGAATTGAAACAAGTCAACAGTAGCGCAGGAAATGAGTGGTATCGCTACGATAGCAACGGCACACGACAGCTAAAAGTGAATGAACAACAAACTCAGAATATCGCGCAACAGCAAAGAGTCACTTATCTGCCGGGGCTAGAACTACGCACAACCCAACATGGCAGTACTACCACGGAATATTTGCAAGTTATCACACTCGGTAAAGCTGGTCGTGCGCAAGTCCGGGTATTACATTGGGAGAGCGGAAAACCCGAAGATATCAACAACAATCAACTTCGTTACAGCTACGATAATCTTATCGGTTCCAGCCAACTTGAATTAGATAGCGAAGGACAAATTATCAGTGAGGAAGAATATTATCCATTTGGCGGTACAGCACTGTGGGCAGCAAGGAATCAAACCGAAGCCAGCTATAAAACCATTCGTTATTCAGGTAAAGAGCGGGATGCTACCGGGCTGTATTATTACGGCTACCGTTATTACCAACCGTGGGCGGGCAGATGGTTAAGTGCAGACCCGGCCGGAACCATTGATGGACTGAATTTATATCGCATGGTGAGAAATAACCCGGTGACGCAATTTGATGTTCAGGGATTATCTCCAGCCAACAGAACAGAAGAAGCGATAATAAAACAGGGTTCCTTTACAGGAATGGAAGAAGCCGTTTATAAAAAAATGGCGAAACCTCAAACTTTCAAACGCCAAAGAGCTATCGCTACCCAAACAGAGCAAGAAGCCCATCAATTATTGGCCAACAATCCCGGTGTAGATACTAGCCCAATTAAAGATTACACCACGGATAGCTCGCAAATTAATACTGCAATAAGAGAAAACCGTATTACATCGATAGTGAAAGATTTAGATTCCTCATTATCTGCCCTGCAAGATAGACAAATGCGGGTAACTTATCGAGTGATGACCTATATAGATAATTCCAAGCCCTCCCCTTGGCACTCTCCACAGGAAGGAAATAGCATCAACGTTGGTGATATCGTTTCAGATAATGCTTATTTATCAACATCGGCCCATCGTGGTTTTCTGAATTTTGTGCATAAAAAAGAAACCAGTGAAACTCGATATGTCAAAATGGCATTTTTAACCAATGCAGGTGTCAATGTGGCAGCAAAATCTAAGTATAATAACGAAAGTGCGGAGAAAGTATTTAAAATGGATTTAGATGATTCTAGGAAAAGCTTTGTTGAAAAATTGAAAATAAGAGCCAATGGACCAGAAGCGGGGCAAGCAGAAATACTATTCCCCAGAGAAACACCGTTCGAAGTTGTTTCAATGAGACATCAAGGTAGAGATACCTATGTATTATTACAAGATATTAAACCATCAGCGATTACTCATAGGAATGTACGTGATACTTATACCGGCAGCTTTAGATCATCCAGTACAAATTAAATTGATAAAATAGTAATTAATAAACGATCCCCTGAACTTTAATTCAGGGGATTTCACAACCAATCATTAAAATTTCAAGAAAGTTTCATTCAATCACGATAATATTTCATTAATCCAGACAAATGGTTTAATTAATGCAATGATAAATATCTCAGATCAATCCTAGACAATTAAATCGGAAATCAATAAATTCAATGGTTCTTTATATTTGTGTCTAAGAGTATAAGCACAATATTTCACTGATGGTGTTGGATACGATTTAAAATTCAAAAAGGTAATACCTTTATGAAGATCAGCAGAACAGATCGCTTCATTAGGTGTCATTAAACTTATCGCGATACCTGATCTCACTAAATCCAACCGATTAGAGAAATCAGGAACAGTTAGCAAAGTTAAATTTTGGTACTCAGGTAGACCATTCAGTGGAATAAAGCCGTCACATTGTTTCAAGAAAGCGCTATTATGCTGAGCCAAAGGCAATGTGGATATAATATCATCAGCATGACTTTCCGATCCCAAAATATCATTAGCGATAGCAAGACGCAGCACCTGATAAGTTCCATCTATTCTTATAATATTATCGTTATCAGGATAATGTTCAGTCGTCACATAGACGGTTATATCTTCTTTCATTAAAGAAGAAAATATTGCCTCTTTTCTTGCTGAATCATCAACCAGAAAATTGTTTTTTATGTAAATATCACGATAATGATAACGTTGCACCGCTCTTTTTATCACTGCCGAAATTTTATTAATATATTCTCCACTGGTCCCAATAATAAGTTTGCCGGCGTTCGTTAATCTCTCGCTTCTCCGATAATGCCAGTTATCCTCAACACGCTGCATCCTCTCATAGCACGGCAATAGCTCCTGATATAAGGCCATCCCTTCCTCAGTCAGTTTAGTCCTTCCCGGTAATCTTTCAAATAATTGGCAACCTACACGTTGTTCCAGTTGATATATGATCCTACTTAAGGGAGGGGGAGTAATACAAAGCGTATCCGCTGCTAAAGTGAATGACTCTCTTTTCGCTGACTCCATAAAATACTTCAAGTTCTTTGAACAAAATAGCATCATATATCCTTCTTATTTTAACTAATCATTCCATCCTAAATAGAATGGAATATTAACAAGAAAACATTACAACGACTTTTCTTCTTTGCATTATTTAACATCAAAGTATGCATTAACTGAGATTGAGTTTTATCATCTTTATTCTTAGCAGTTATCAAACAATTTTTATTATTGTTGCAAAATAAATATACCCCCACCTTATGTTACAATAATAATTATAAAGAAATTTGACATATTATCATTACGGAAAAATAGGCGTGATTAGCTCTTTAATTAAACATTTCAATTAGTTGAAAAACACTATCATGCTCAACATGTAATGATTGCAATTTTAAGATTAAATAAACTTAATAATTTATATTAGTTATCACTGAACTTCGCTTCCCTCGTACAGTTCATCATGAAAACAACACAGCGCCATTTCCAGCCAACTCTGATTAGAAAATCAGTTGCAAATTTTGCATCTGCTTTTTTTGCAACAGCTATTTAAAGAAAACAGTGAGATAGTGATTCTCTGAGAGATCAAGATATGCCTCTTTACACCTCGCAAACTATTTCTATGCATATCTCAGCTATTTCTCAAAGCCTGTACTTAATCATATCTTCTTCCGATGGAACGGAATCATTCTCTGATTGATCCATGATGTAAAGGCAACACGGATGTTTCATTTACTTTATGATTTAAAAGGAATAAATATGAATTCGCCTGTAAAAGAGATACCTGATGTATTAAAAAACCAATGTGGTTTTAATTGCCTGACAGATATTAGCCACAGCTCTTTTAACGAATTTCACCAACAAGTATCTGCTCACCTCTCTTGGTCCGAAGCACACGACTTATATCATGATGCCCAACAGGCCCAAAAGGATAATCGGCTATATGAAGCCCGTATTCTTAAACGCGCGAATCCTCAATTACAAAATGCCGTACATCTTGCCATCATCGCCCCTAATGTCGAACTGATAGGCTATAACAGCCAATTTAGCGGTAGAGCCAGTCAATATGTCGCACCGGGTACCGTTTCCTCCATGTTCTCCCCCGCCGCTTATTTGACTGAGCTTTATCGTGAGGCTCGCAATTTACACGCCAGCAACTCCGTTTATTATCTGGATACCCGCCGCCCAGATCTCAAATCAATGGCGCTCAGCCAACAAAATATGGATACCGAACTTTCCACTCTCTCGTTATCCAATGAGCTATTGTTGGAAAGTATTAAAACTGAGTCTAAGCTGGATAACTATACTAAAGTGATGGAAATGCTCTCCACTTTCCGTCCTTCCGGCGCGACGCCTTATCACGATGCTTATGAAAATGTGCGTGAAGTTATCCAGCTACAAGATCCTGGGCTTGAGCAATTAAATGCATCACCGGCAATTGCCGGGCTAATGCATCAAGCCTCCCTATTGGGTATTAACGCCTCAATCTCACCTGAGTTGTTTAATATCCTGACGGAGGAGATTACCGAAGGTAATGCTGAGGAACTTTATGAGAAAAATTTTGGTAATATCGAACCGGCCTCACTGGCTATGCCGGAATATCTTAAACGTTATTACAATTTAAGTGATGAAGAACTTAGCCAGTTTATTGGTAAAGCCAGCAATTTTGGTCAACAGGAATATAGTCATAACCAGCTTATTACTCCAGTAGTTAACAGCAGTGATGGCACGGTTAAGGTATATCGGATTACCCGCGAATATACAACAAATGCCTATCAAGTGGACGTGGAACTGTTTCCCTTCGGTGGTGAAAATTATCGGTTAGATTATAAATTCAAAGATTTTTGGAATGCCACTTATTTATCCATCAAGTTAAATGACAAAAGAGAGCTTATTCGAACTGAAGGCGCTCCTCAGGTCAACATAGAATACTCTGAAAATATCACATTAAGTACCACTGATATCAGTCAACCTTTTGAAATTGGCCTGACACGAGTACTTCCTAATACTAATTACGCCTATGCCGCCGCAAAATTTACCGTTGAGGAATATAACCAATACTCTTTCCTGCTAAAACTCAATAAAGCGATTCGTCTATCCCGTGCAACAGAATTGTCACCCACGATTCTGGAAGGCATTGTGCGCAGTGTTAATCAGCAACTGGATATCAACACAGAAGTATTAGGTAAAGTTTTTCTGACTAAATATTATATGCAGCGTTATGCTATTGATGCTGAAACTGCCCTAATACTCTGCAATGCGCTTATTTCACAACGCTCATATGAGAATCAAACTAGCCAATTTGATCGCCTGTTTAATACGCCATTACTGAACGGCCAATATTTTTCTACAGGAGATGAAGAGGTTGATTTAAATCCAGGCAGCACCGGCGATTGGCGCAAAACCATACTCAAGCGTGCATTTAATATCGATGATGTCTCGCTCTACCGCCTGCTTAAAATTACCGACCATAATAATAAAGACGGAAAGATTAAAAATAGCCTAAGGAATCTTTCCAATTTATATATTGGGAAATTATTGGCAGAAATCCATCAATTAACCATTGATGAATTGGATTTATTGCTGGTCGCTGTGGGTGAAGGAGAAACTAATTTATCCGCTATCAATGATAAGCAATTGGCTAGCCTGATCAGAAAACTCAATACCATTACCGGCTGGTTACATATACAGAAGTGGAGCGTGTTCCAGTTGTTTATTATGACCTCCACCAGCTATAACAAAACGCTAACGCCTGAAATTAAGAATCTGCTAGATACCGTTTACCACGGTTTACAAGGTTTTGATAAAGACAAAGCAGATTTACTACATGTTATGGCGCCTTATATTGCGGCTACCTTGCAATTATCATCAGAAAATGTCGCCCATTCAGTGCTACTTTGGGCAGACAAGTTAAAGCCCGGCGACGGCGCAATGACAGCAGAAAAATTCTGGGACTGGTTGAATACTCAGTATACGCCAGGTTCATCGGAAGCAGCAGAAATGCAGGAACATATCGTTCAGTACTGTCAGGCTCTGGCACAATTGGAAATGGTTTACCATTCCACCAGCATTAACGAAAACGCCTTCCGCCTGTTTGTGACAAAACCAGAGATGTTTGGCGCTGCGACTGAGGCAGCTCCTACGCATGATGCACTTTCATTGATCATGCTGACACGTTTTGCGGATTGGGTTAACGCACTAGGCGAAAAAGCCTCCTCCGTATTAGCGGCATTTGAAGCTAACACGTTAACGGCAGAACAACTGGCTGACGCCATGAATCTTGATGCTAATTTGTTGTTGCAAGCCAGTACTCAAGCCCAAAACCATCAACATCTTCCGCCAGTGACGCAAGAAAATGCGTTCTCCTGTTGGACATCTATCGATACTATCCTGCAATGGATTAATGTTGCACAACAATTGAATGTCGCCCCGCAGGGCGTTTCCGCTTTGGTCGGGCTGGATTATATTCAATCAATGAAAGAGACACCGACCTATGCCCAGTGGGAAAATGCGGCAGGCGTGTTAACCGCCGGATTGAATTCACAACAGGCCAATACATTACACGCTTTTCTGGATGAATCTCGCAGTGCCGCATTAAGCACCTACTATATCCGTCAAGTTGCTAAGGCAGCGGCGGCTATTAAAAGCCGTGATGACTTGTATCAATATTTACTGATTGATAATCAAGTTTCCGCTGCAATCAAAACCACCCGGATCGCTGAAGCCATTGCCAGCATTCAACTGTACGTCAACCGGGCATTGGAAAATGTGGAAGAAAATGCTAATTCAGGGGTTATCAGCCGCCAATTCTTTATCGACTGGGACAAATACAACAAACGCTACAGCACCTGGGCGGGTGTTTCTCAATTAGTTTACTATCCAGAAAACTATATTGATCCGACCATGCGCATCGGGCAAACCAAAATGATGGACGCATTACTGCAATCCGTCAGCCAAAGCCAATTAAACGCCGATACCGTCGAAGACGCCTTTATGTCTTACCTGACATCGTTTGAGCAGGTGGCTAATCTTAAAGTTATTAGCGCGTATCACGATAATATTAACAACGATCAAGGGCTGACCTATTTTATCGGCCTCAGTGAAACTGATACCGGTGAATATTATTGGCGCAGTGTCGATCACAGCAAATTCAATGATGGCAAATTCGCGGCTAACGCCTGGAGCGAGTGGCACAAAATTGATTGTCCAATTAACCCTTACCAAAGCACGATTCGGCCAGTAATGTACAAATCCCGCTTGTATCTGCTCTGGTTGGAACAAAAGGAGATCACCAAACAGACCGGAAATAGTAAAGATGGCTATCAAACCGAGACAGATTATCGTTATGAGCTGAAATTAGCACATATCCGTTATGACGGTACCTGGAATACGCCAATCACCTTTGATGTCAATGAAAAAATATCCAAGCTAGAACTAGCAAAAAATAAAGCGCCTGGGCTCTATTGTGCCGGTTATCAGGGTGAAGATACGTTGCTGGTGATGTTTTATAATCAACAAGATACACTGGATAGTTATAAAACCGCTGCAATGCAAGGGCTATATATCTTTGCCGATATGGCATCCAAAGATATGACCCCAGAACAGAGCAATGTTTATCGGGATAACAGCTATCAACAATTCGATACTAATAGCGTCAGAAGAGTGAATAACCGCTACGCAGAGAATTATGAAATTCCTTCATCGGTAAATAGCAATAACAGTTATGGCAGAGGAGAATATAACCTCAGTATGGTGCATGGCGGAGATATTCCAATTATCCGTTACCAAGCCTCATCAAGTGATTTAAAAATCCATATCTCACCTAAGTTAAGAATTACCTATGAAGGAGCTGATGAGCGAACTCGTCATCAGTGCGACCTGATAAAAAAATATGGCAAATTAGGTGATAAATTTATTATCTATACCAATCTGAGTGTCAATACACAATGGACATCAAATAAGAAGTTAATATACCCGGTTTATCAATATAGTGGAAACACCACTAATAATAGTCAGGGTAGATTACTGTTTTATCGGGATAACCAAATTGGTAAAGTAAGTGTCTTTCTTCCTAATTGGGGGAAAAGCCTATATTCAGAAGTTACCAATAGTGATAACGGCTATATTATAGACACGTCTAATCAAGAACCTTTATTTAAGCAATATCTCTATATGGAGGACACGAATAATGGGTTCCGTATTATTGCTACTGATGTCTATAACGCGGAAGAGATCAAAACTGCAATTCCTGCTGCAAAAGTTCAGGTAACAGTAAAAGCAGGTAGCAAAAAACAAACTTTTTCCGCGGATGAAGATGTCTCCGTTCAGCCATCACCTAGTTTTGATGAAATGTATTATCAATTTAATACCCTCGAAATAGATGGCACTGGTCTGAATTTTAATAATAATTCAGCCAGTATTGATGTCACCTTTACTGCATTAGCGGAGGATGGGCGCAAGCTAGGTTATGAAAGTTTCACTATTCCTGTCACCCGCAAGGTGAGTACCGATAATGCCCTGACCCTTCACCATAATGAAAATGGTGCGCAATATATGCAATGGCAAGCCTATCGTATTCGCCTGAATACCCTATTCGCCCGCCAGTTGGTTGCACGCGCTACTACCGGAATCGATACGATTCTGAGTATGGAAACCCAAAATATCCAAGAACCTATGATGGGAATTGGGGCCTACGTGGAATTAGTTATGGATAAATATAATCCAGAAACCCACGGCACTGATAAATCCTTTACGATTATGTATTATGATATTTTTAAATCGGGTGATAAATTCCCTATTTATCAAGGGACATTAAGCGATATAGCGCCAACAAAAATACAATTATTCTTATCCCGTTTTGATGATGCTCATGGAAACAAAGATAATCTCTATATCTATGCGGTTTATCAAAAACAGGAAACAAATGCTATTCGCTTTGTTAAAAAGGATAATAATGATGAACTCGCTATATTCGACACTACCTATAAGAGTGGGACCTTCCCAGGGCTTGCATCAGCTAGAGTCGTGCCCACTTTCACAGAACCAATGGATTTCAGCGGCGCTAACAGCCTTTATTTCTGGGAACTGTTCTACTATACCCCGATGCTGGTTGCTCAACGTTTGTTGCATGAACAAAACTTTGACGAAGCTAACCGCTGGCTGAAATATGTCTGGAGTCCATCCGGGTACATTGTCCACGGCCAGATTCAAAACTACCAGTGGAACGTCCGCCCGTTATTGGAAGATACCAGTTGGAACAGTGATCCTTTAGATTCCGTCGATCCTGACGCGGTAGCACAACACGATCCAATGCACTACAAAGTCTCAACCTTTATGCGCACCCTTGATCTGTTGATAGCACGCGGCGATCACGCTTACCGCCAACTGGAGCGAGATACACTTAACGAAGCGAAGATGTGGTATATGCAAGCACTGCATCTATTGGGCGACAAGCCTTATCTGTCACTCAGTACGACATGGGGCAATCCACGGCTGGACAGCGCCGCAGATATTACTACCCAAAATGCTTACGCCAGCGCGATAAACGCGCTGCGGCAGGGTATACCGACACCTTTATCATCACGCAGCGCTAACAGTCTGACCGATCTCTTCCTGCCGCAAATCAATGAAGTGATGATGAATTACTGGCAGACATTAGCTCAGAGAGTATACAACCTGCGTCATAACCTCTCTATCGACGGTCAGCCGCTCTATCTGCCAATCTATGCCGCACCAGCAGATCCAAAAGCGTTACTCAGCGCCGCCGTTGCCACTTCTCAAAGTGGAGGCAAACTACCAGAGTCATTTATGTCCCTGTGGCGCTTCCCGCACATGCTGGAAAATGCACGCGGCATGGTTAGCCAACTCATCCAGTTCGGCTCCACGTTACAAAATATTATCGAGCGTCAGGACGCGGAAGCACTCAATGCGTTATTACAAAATCAGGCCGCAGATCTGATATTGACTAACCTGAGCATTCAGGACAAAACCATTGAAGAATTGGATGCCGAGAAAACCGTGCTGGAAAAATCCAAAGCGGGGGCACAATCGCGCTTTGATAGCTACAGCAAACTGTACGATGAAAACATCAACGCTGGCGAAAACCAAGCCATGACGCTACGAGCGACCGCAGCCGGGCTCACCACGGCAGTTCAGGCATCCCGTCTGGCTGGCGCGGCGGCTGATTTGGTGCCTAACATCTTCGGCTTCGCCGGTGGTGGTAGCCGTTGGGGGGCCATCGCTGAGGCAACAGGTTATGTGATGGAATTCTCCGCTAATGTTATGAACACCGAAGCGGATAAAATTAGCCAATCTGAAACCTACCGTCGCCGCCGTCAGGAGTGGGAGATCCAGCGTAATAATGCCGAAGCGGAACTGAAACAACTCGACGCCCAACTTAAATCGTTGGCAGTACGCCGTGAAGCCGCCGTATTGCAAAAAAACAGCCTGAAAACCCAACAAGAACAGACTCAATCCCAATTGGCCTTCCTGCAACGTAAGTTCAGCAATCAAGCGTTGTACAACTGGCTACGGGGCCGACTGGCGGCGATTTACTTCCAGTTCTACGATTTGGCTGTCACACGTTGTTTAATGGCAGAACAGGCTTACCGTTGGGAACTCAATGATGACTCTGCACGCTTTATTAAACCGGGCGCCTGGCAAGGAACCTATGCCGGCCTGCTTGCTGGTGAAACCTTGATGTTGAGTCTGGCACAAATGGAAGATGCCCATTTGAAACGCGATAAACGCGCACTGGAGGTCGAACGCACGGTGTCGCTGGCCGAAGTTTATGCTGGATTGCCACAAGATAAAGGTCCATTCTCCCTGACTCAGGAAATCGAGAAGCTGGTGAATGAAGGCTCAGGCAGTGCCGGCAGTGGCAATAATAATTTGGCATTTGGCGCTGGCACGGACACTAAAACCTCTTTACAGGCATCCATTTCATTAGCTGATTTGAAAATCCGTGAAGATTACCCGGAATCCATTGGCAAAATTCGACGTATCAAACAGATCAGTGTCACCCTGCCCGCGCTACTGGGACCCTATCAGGATGTGCAGGCAATATTGTCTTACGGCGATAAAGCCGGATTAGCTAACGGCTGTGAAGCGTTGGCTGTTTCTCACGGTATGAATGACAGCGGCCAGTTCCAGCTCGATTTCAACGATGGCAAATTCCTGCCATTCGAAGGTATCGCCATTGATCAAGGCACGCTGACCCTGTGCTTCCCAAATGCATCAACGCCGGACAAAGGTAAACAAACCACTATGCTAAAAACCCTGAACGATATCATTTTGCATATTCGCTACACCATTAAATAACCGTCCCAACGTACTAAAACAGGCTCCGAATCGGAGCCTGTAAGGAGTTTTCATGCAGAATTCACAGACATTCAGTGTTGCCGAGCTGTCATTACCCAAGGGCGGCGGGGCCATTACCGGTATGGGTGAAGCATTAACACCCACCGGGCCGGATGGTATGGCCGCCTTATCCCTGCCATTACCCATTTCTGCCGGGCGGGGTTACTCCCCATCGCTCACCTTGAATTACAACAGCGGAACCGGTAACAGCCCGTTTGGTCTCGGTTGGGATTGCAACGTCATGACAATTCGTCGTCGCACCAGTACTGGCGTGCCGAATTACGATGAAACCGATACTTTTCTGGGGCCAGAAGGTGAAGTGTTGGTAATAGCATTAAATGAGAGCGGTCAAGCTGATATCCGCAGTGAATCCTCATTGCAGGGCATCAATTTAGGGGCGACTTTCACCGTTACCGGTTATCGCTCCCGTTTGGAAAGCCACTTTAGCCGATTGGAATACTGGCAACCCCAAACAACCGGCACAACCGATTTCTGGCTGATATACAGCCCCGACGGACAGGTCCATTTACTGGGCAAAAATCCTCAGGCACGTATCAGCAATCCACTCAATGTTAACCAAACGGCACAATGGCTGTTGGAAGCCTCGGTATCATCCCACGGTGAGCAGATTTATTATCAGTATCGCGCCGAAGATGAAACAGGTTGTGAAACTGACGAGCTCACAGCCCACCCGAACGCAACCGTTCAGCGCTACCTGCAAACAGTACATTACGGTAACCTGACCGCCAGCGACGTTTTTCCCACACTAAACGGAGATGACCCACTCAAATCTAGCTGGTTATTCTGTTTAGTATTTGATTACGGTGAGCGCAAAAACAGCTTATCTGAAATGCCGCCGTTTAAAGCCATAAGTCACTGGCTTTGCCGCCAAGACCGTTTTTCCCGTTATGAATACGGTTTTGAATTGCGTACCCGGCGTCTATGCCGCCAAATACTGATGTTTCACCGTCTACAAACCCTGTCTGGTCAAACAAAAGGAGACGATGAACCCGCTTTGGTTTCACGTCTGATACTGGATTATGATGAAAACGCGGTGATCAGCACGCTCGTTTCTGTCCGTCGGATAGGCCATGAGGACAACAATACCGTCATCTCACTGCCACCACTGGAACTGGCTTACCAGCCTTTTGAGCCAGAACAAAAAGCACTCTGGCAACCAATGGATGTACTGGCAAATTTCAACACCATTCAGCGCTGGCAACTGCTTGACCTTAAAGGAGAAGGCGTACCCGGTATTCTGTATCAGGATAGAAATGGCTGGTGGTACCGATCTGCCCAACGTCAGGCAGGGGAAGAGGTAAATGCGGTTACCTGGGGGAAAATGCAACTCCTCCCCATCATGCCAGCTTTGCAGGATAACGCTTCACTGATGGATATTAACGGTGACGGGCAACTGGACTGGATTATCACCGGGCCGGGATTAAGGGGCTATCACAGCCAACACCCGGATGGTAGCTGGACACGTTTTACACCATTACATGCTTTGCCGATAGAATATTCTCATCCTCGCGCTCAACTTGCCGATTTAATGGGGGCCGGGCTATCCGATTTAGTGCTGATTGGTCCCAAAAGCGTGCGCTTGTATGCTAATAACCGTGATGGTTTTACCGAAGGACGGGATGTGGTGCAATCCGGTGATATCACCCTGCCGTTACCGGGTGCCGATGCCCGTAAGTTAGTGGCATTTAGTGACGTACTCGGTTCGGGCCAAGCACATCTGGTTGAAGTTAGTGCAACTCAAGTCACCTGCTGGCCAAATTTGGGACATGGCCGCTTTGGTCAGCCAATCACATTGCCGGGATTCAGCCAATCTGCCGCCAATTTTAATCCTAACCGGATTCATCTGGCCGATCTGGACGGCAGCGGTCCTGCCGATTTGATTTATGTTCATGCTGACCGTCTGGAGATTTTCAGAAATGAAAGTGGTAACGGTTTTGCAAAACCATTCACACTCCATTTTCCTGACGGCCTGCATTTTGATGATACTTGCCAGTTACAAGTGGCCGATGTACAAGGATTAGGGGCTGTCAGCCTGATCCTGAGCGTACCGCATATGGCACCACATCATTGGCGCTGCGATCTGACTAACGCGAAACCGTGGTTACTCAGTGAAATGAACAACAATATGGGCGCTCATCACACCCTGCATTACCGTAGCTCTGTCCAGTTCTGGCTGGATGAAAAAGCCGCAGCCTTAGCGACCGGACAAACACCGGTCTGTTACCTGCCCTTCCCGGTCCATACCCTTTGGCAAACAGAAACCGAGGATGAAATCAGCGGCAACAAATTAGTGACCACGTTACGTTACGCTCACGGCGCTTGGGATGGACATGAGCGGGAATTTCGTGGCTTTGGTTATGTTGAGCAGACAGACAGCCATCAACTGGCTCAAGGTAATGCGCCGGAACGTACACCATCGGCACTCACCAAAAACTGGTATGCCACCGGAATCCCTGAGGTAGACAATACGCTATCCGCCGGGTATTGGCGTGGCGATAAGCAAGCTTTCACCGGTTTTACGCCACGCTTTACTCTCTGGAAAGAGGGCAAAGATGTTCCTGTGACACCGGAAGATGAGCATAATCGGTACTGGTTAAACCGGGCACTAAAAGGCCAACCACTGCGTAGTGAACTCTACGGGCTAGATGGCAGCCCACAGCAAAAGATCCCCTATACAGTGACTGAATCCCGTCCACAAGTGCGCCAATTACAAGATGACACTACCTCTTCCCCGGTGCTCTGGGCTTCAGTCGTCGAGAGCCGTAGTTATCACTATGAACGTATTATCAGTGATCCCCTGTGCAATCAGGATATCACGCTGTCCAGTGACCTGTTCGGACAACCCCTGAAACAGGTTTCAGTGCAATATCCCCGCCGCAATAAACCAACAACCAATCCGTATCCCGATACACTACCGGATACGCTGTTTGCCAGCAGTTATGACGACCAACAACAGCGATTGCAGTTAACCTACCAGCAATCCAGTTGGCACCATCTAATCGGTAATGAACTCAGAGTGTTGGGATTACCGGATGGTACACGCAGTGATGCCTTTACTTACGATGCCAAACATGTGCCTATTGACGGTTTAAATCTGGAAGCCCTATGTGCTGAAAATAGCCTGATTGCCGATGATAAACCACGCGAATACCTCAACCAGCAACGAACGTTCTATACCGATGGAAAAAACCAAGCGCCATTGGAAATACCGACATGGCAAGCTTTAATCGCCTTTACCGAAACGGCGGTATTGACAGAATCCCTGTTATCCGCATTCGATGGCGGTATCACGCCAGATGAATTACCCGGCATTCTGACACAAGCAGGATATCAACAAGAACCTTACCTTTTCCCACGCACCGGCGAAAACAAAGTCTGGGTAGCACGTAAAGGCTATACCGATTACGGGACTGAGACACAATTTTGGCGTCCTGTCGCACAACGTAACACCCTGTTAACTGGGAAAACGACCCTGAAATGGGATACCTACTACTGTGTCATCACTCAAACCCAAGACGCTGCTGGTTTGACTGTCTCAGCCAATTATGACTGGCGTTTTCTCACACCTGTGCAACTGACTGATATCAATGATAATGTGCATCTCATGACCTTGGATGCACTGGGGCGCCCTGTCACACAACGCTTCTGGGGGATCGAAAGTGGTGTGGCAACAGGTTACTCTTCACCAGAAGAAAAACCATTCTCTCCACCAGCCGATGTTAATACCGCCATTGATCTGACCGGGCCACTCCCTGTCGCGCTGTGTCTGGTCTATGCGCCAGACAGTTGGATGCCACCATTCAGTCAGGAAACCTTCAACACATTAACGCAAGAAGAGCAGAAAACGCTGCGTGATTTACGGATTATCACGGAAGATTGGCGTATTTGCGCGCTAGCTCGCCGCCGTTGGCTACAAAGTCAACAGGCTAGCACACCATTGGTTAACCTGTTAACCAATAGCATCGGTTTTCCTCCCCATAACCTTACACTGACCACGGATCGTTATGACCATGATTCTGAACAGCAAATTCGTCAACAAGTCGCATTCAGTGATGGTTTTGGCCGTCTATTGCAAGCGTCTGTACGGCATGAGGCAGGCGAAGCTTGGCAACGTAACCAAGACGGCTCTTTGGTGACAAAAATGGAGGATACCAAAACGCGCTGGGCGGTCACGGGACGCACCGAATATGATAATAAGGGTCAGACGATACGAACTTATCAGCCCTATTTCCTCAACGATTGGCGATATGTGAGTGATGACAGTGCCAGAAAAGGGGCCTATGCCGATACGCATATCTATGATCCGATTGGGCGGGAAATCCGGGTTATCACCGCAAAAGGCTGGCTGCGACAGAGCCAATATTTTCCGTGGTTTATCGTGAGTGAGGATGAAAATGATTTGGCCGTTGACGCGATCGTGTAATTGAACCCGTATTCGCTCGTTTAATGTTAACGAGCGGATATAATACTGCATTGTTGAGTTCTAAATAGAGGGACAGGATATTTTGTTACCTTTTATTTCATAGGTAATAAAGTTCAATTCCTGCAAAAATCTATCATCATGAGAACTAAAAATAACAACTTTCTCTTCTGCAAGAGAAATCAGCAACTCAATTAAAAATGTTATATACCGAATGAACTTCAAAATGCTTGAGCCGTCAGATATAAAAACATTTAAATTCAACAACATAATCGTTTTTCAAACATGCACTTTGAAGTATCTTGAGTATATACCCAATGGATTTCAAAATGCATCGCGATGGCAAGGGAGCGAATCCCTGGGAGCATAGATAACTATGTGACCGGGGTGAGTGAGTGCAGCCAACAAAGAAGCAACTTGAAAGATGACAGATATATATACTCACTATCCAAGCTCTCCTCGCTTCCCAATGACATATCAAGACCATGAAATATAATCGGTACCTCGTTACAGCATTTTTCTAAATAAGTGTCTTCCTTATCCCAAAAAAATTTTTTGGAGTGTACTTCAAGAACATCAATATGTTGAATATTTTTATAAATTTCTTTTGAAAAAGATGACTTATAGTTAACACCAATGCCAAGCTTTTCATATTTACTCATTGAAAATATCCTTAGCACCAAGAAAGATTAAACCATTTGAAATGAGTGGGAATACCAACGATGCCAAAGCGTTCGCGGAAGTCACAAAACACCACATTAGTTGTCTGAAAGCGGCGCAAAACAGCCGCTATTTTGTCGCGGATGCCACGCTGTATAGTGAAGCGAATATCTTCACTTCATCAACAAAAACAACGCCTTATTACCCGTGTGCCGTTAACGGTTAAGGAAGCTAAACAGCAGCTACGGAACGTGAATTTTATCGCTTTCAGCGTTTCGGACAAATCGCCGGTTCTGGATTCTGTTGATACTGGCATGGGGAAACCCCATAAAAAAACCGCAGTTAAGCGGCCTGGAAATGAAAAGCCCCTCGTGGGCTTTGCGGGCTGATGTATGATTTTAGAGTAGCAGATAAGCGCGATAGAGCGCAAAAGCGAGAGATGGTAAGCCAAGTATCCACAAAATTATATGTAATCTTGCGTCTTTGATTTTACTTTCCGTCTTGGCTTCCTGTAGCGTAACTTCGCTTTTCACTTCACTAATTTTGGTGTTAATCATCTCAAATTTGATGTTCAATTTGTCATCTGTTGGTACCTTAGATAGTACGCTACTTATTCCATCTAATTTTTGCATGATAACAGCAACGTCGGTCTTCATTGAGCTGACATCACCAGTAACCGATTTCAGATCGGCCTTCATATCGCTCATACTGGCTTTAATATGCTCAACATCAGACTCAAGTCTCGCAACACGAGCTTCCAACATATCTCCACCTCCACCATCTCCGCTACCCGGTTTTAATGATGAACCATTATCATGTGAATGTCTACTTGGTGAAATATTACTAGCTAACCACCGACCATTAGAAAATTGCATACCATCAATGACAGAATTTTCATTGTTCATTGCACGCCTCCGGTAAGATTTACCCTAAAGCGGGCTTCTGTTTCATGAATAGTCTCGTCAGGCGTATCAGCATGGGCTATAGAACATCTTATACCCGTTATCTTTCAAGTTGCCTCTTTGTTGGCTGCACTCGCTCACCCCGGTCACATAGTTTGCTATGCTCCCGGGGATTCACTCCCTTGCCGTCGCGATGCATCTTGAAATCCGTAGGGTATATATGAACACCGGTATTTGCTACTCTAGTCAAAACTGAAATACTCAAAAACCCAGGCACGTCAGTTGGTTCTGCCTCAGGATCATTAGCGGTTACTGGTATTTTTACGGGTATTTCTTTTGCCTGACCGTTTAAAACTGTTGTGCCATTTCTATCAGTAACATCTATAGAAATCAGGTAGTTTTTAGATTGTTGAAGTCCAACAAAAGCAGCTGCAATAGCGAGTTTCATTTCAACAGGTAATGCTGCACATTGAAAATTAAGGATCGGCCCTTCCCTACCTTCGGCATCTTTTGCGGTAGGAAAAATGAAAGCTATTTTCTCTGAACTCATTCAGACCTCTTGTGTGTTCTTGCTACTGTTTCACATCTGATACATCAGATTAATCCGCCACTTTCTTACACGGAAACGAGCCGATGATCTTCGGTGTAGCTGTCATTAAAGCCCCTTGAACTATAAACACGAACCATACCCGCCCAATGTGAAAATAGGATTTGTCCCTTAATGGGGTTGTAATAAATATTACCGTCGCCCATTCCATGGTGGGCCCATGCTCTATTTGAAATAGATTTGTCTCTGGCAACATCCTCCCATTCATCAATACCTTGTGCAATACCTGCCAAACAATAATATTCTGTTGACCTAGAATCGGTGTATGTTCCTACCTCTTTACAATCTTGAATGGTGACTCTAGTCTCACGGACAAAATTAGCTGTTAGTTACACGACTGCTATAATGGCTGTCTATCAATTTGCTACACAGATGATTCATGAGAACACAACCTAAAGAAACCCCGATCAACATCCGGGCGAAAGCCTTCCAGCGGGAGCTTATTGACCATGCAGCAAACCTGCACTCAAAGACCCGAACTGATTTCATCTTGGATGCTGCCTGACGTGCTGCCGAATAGGCCATACTCAATCAGAGCCACTTTTTCATTAACGACGAAAAATATCATGCGTTCATGCAGATGCTGGAGCAACCGCTTTCTGATAATGCAGGTTTTAAAAACTCATGGAATATAAAGTACCATGGGAATAAGCGCACCTGAAATATTAATGGCTGAACATAATATAAATGATTTTTATTGCCAGAATGAAACATTAAACGAATGGCTTTCATGCCGGGCTTTAAAAAATAATAAGCTCGGCGCGAGCCGCACATTTGTTATTTGCAAGGAAGACACAAAAGACGTTATCGGTTATTATTGTCTAAGCGCCGGTTCAATTAATCATATTGAATCTACACCATCGCTTAAACGCAATATGCCAGATCCTATCCCTGTAGTGCTTCTCGGCCGTCTGGCTGTCGATGTGGAATATCAAGGGAAAAAGTTAGGGGCTTTGCTTCTCCAGGATGCTTGGAAGCGGGTCGCCAGCACGACGGAACAGTGGGCATTTCAGCCATACACGCTGATGCTTCCATTAGGTAAACAGAATGAAAATAGCGCAAATAAATTCCTCAAACAGAAAACAACCAGTATGGCTAAATTCCTGTCGAGGAACTAGAGAGGGATTACAAAATTGCCTGAATTAATTCACAATACAGCGAATCTCTGTCTTTTAGTGATAAGTAAAACTGGGGGGCAGTAAAATTATATTTTTCTCGTAAGTAGTCCAACCTTAGAGGTTTAATTTTACGTACACTTCTCACGGGAATAGCCAGACCAAAATCTTTCTCAATAAAATATTCATAAACTGACTTTCCATTCCCAGGAATAGAAGATTCAGCTATTTTGGCAATTTTCTCAGCATCTCCCTCTATTGGTTTATCCAAAAAAATCACACCCTTAATTTCTTTTACGGGATGAGTTACATATATAAAAGCCAATGTTTGTTCTCGGCGAAATCGTCTTCTGAATTCATGAGTTTTCATTCCTGATACTATCATATTCCACGCATTTTCATGAAGACTTAATATAATAGTATCTGCCGCGGAAAGTAATTTCAAACTATATCACTCCTTTCTCTACTGTAATTTAAATTTCTTACACTCATTGATAATTTCGTTCATCACTATCAATGGGCGTGAGATATTATTCAAACTGCTAGTTTCCTTAGCTAACATAATACCATTAATACCGTCAAGAATAGCATACGTTAGACCTGAAATTTCTGCTCTGGCCGGTACATGCCACTCACAACTGCTTTCAAGAATTTGTGTTGATAAGATAACTGGCATTTTGGCTCTCTTACAAGCATCAGTTAGAAGTTTTTGGTTAATACCAAGTCTGAAGTAATCTGCGCTAACTGCAAGATCACCACGTGCAATAATAACTGCATCAACTAATTTTATAAATTGATGAATGTTATCTACCCCTTGCTGTGTCTCTATTTTAATAACGAAGGAAGTGTTTAATCGTGTAATCCCGTATCGGGACATTATTTCGAAAGACTTAGTTAACTGCTGAACATCATTGATAAATGAAAGAGCAATCCAGTCAGGTCGAGTTTCCGCTACAAAAGCCAACATTTCCTCATCTATTTCTGCTTCAACGATATGCCCAAAATTAACCGACTTCTGGCAAGGTATAAAACCATCATTCAGGGCAACTGCACTGAAGCTTTCATCTGACAGTTGCTGTTTAACCTTAAGAGCCAGTTCCCCATCACCAATGCTAATATCTTTTCCCGGTTCGACAAAACGTGCAATATTAGGGTAATTAACCGGAATAAAGTCATGAAAATTAATACTTTCCTTGCCAGTTTTGAAGGTCACAATTTCACCTTTCTTCACTGTATGCTTCCTTTCAGGCAGCATTCCAATCCTGATTTTTCTTCCGGGAAACGGCAAATCAAGCATAATCGCAACATTACCTGCCTTGCCAGCTTTATATATCTCGCCACGCGCCAGTTTTATTCTTCGACTATGTTCTAAATAGCCTAAATCAGCTGCAATATTGTATCGCAATACATTTACACCATTTCGCAGAAGTAAATCAATTCCGTCAGGTTCACAGCATGGCATCCCAACCGTAGCAATGATAAATGGTTCACATTCTTGTGTGAGGCTTTTCTTTAAAAATTCCATTGTAGTATTTCCTGATGATGTTTAATTACACTATGAGTAACTTCTCCATTTTCGGTAATCATACCGTTGCGAAAAGTTTCACTCATTATTCCGCTGGATTGAATGTGTTGAAAGCACTCGATAAGATAAGGTCGGTAAACTTCGTTAGCATATGCCACACTGCTAATAGGGGCAGCGGCTGGAAGATTGTCGATCTTGATATGCATTACATCATGTAGATAAAAATAGGGGTCACGCAAGTTTGTATTATGCGCAAAGGTTTCTATATACCCGGGACCATAACCGGCAGTAGCATCAATTAAGATTGAACCTCGCTTCATACTAATAACCATATCTTCAGAGATCATTGTTGGCGTATCATAGGTTGATATCAGTATAGCGCCAATCACAATATCAGCTACTTTAAGCATCTCTGTCAGGCGCTTAGGCTCATTGATATAAGCATTAAAATCGAAGTCAAACATCTCAGTTTTTAATTTATCCAGAGATCGTTCTCCAGATACCAAGAAAGTCACCTCACATCCATTCTCAATGAAAGTTTTGGCCGCAGCTTTTGCGACATTGCCGCTACCAATTATCAGGGCATTTGTCACTGGGTTAATCGACTTATCATTGCAGATAATCTTGCCAGCTCTACCGCTTGGTAACAACGAGTGATAGAGTGCGTATATAGCCGCAATTCGTCCTGCCATGGCTCCGCCAGCTTTGGCAAGGCAGAAACTATTGCCATCATGACAAAATTCAAGAGAAACCGCAGTAACCTTTTTTTCTAATAAGATCCGGATAAGGTCTTCATTGTCTTCTGCATGAAAAATCGCAAATATATGCTGATCTTCCTGAATTCTATTGTACTCTTCTGGGATAGGCGCTTTGTATTTAATGATGTAATCACAGTTATTCCAAATCGTCTCCGCATCACTAATGTTAGCTCCTGCTAACATATATTCTTGATCAGAAATATTTATGGCCTCACCTGCACCTCCCTCAACAATAACAACATAGCCCAAATCACATAAAGCTTTTACAGTTTCAGGGTTGGCAATAACGCGACGTTCGCTGGTGATAAGCTCTTTCAGAATACCAATCGACATATCTGCTCTCATACATTTAAAGGTTGAAGGTTGGCAACCTTTTTTAGTCCCCAAGGAATTGACTCATTATTAATGTTTGAATTGGTTATCTGATCATTAAAAACCTGGACAGGTGCTTCAAAGTTATTGACACTATTACTTATTTTTTTGGCACAGAAGTAGACTAATAGCATTTTTTCAGATATTAGTTTCTTCCTGGAAATACTCCAGTCCCAGTGCCAAAATGTTTGCTGAGAATGATTTGTTTTTCTGACAGACATCTCGGCTAGGTAACAGTGCTGTATTTGATACCCACGAGATGAATAAAAGTCATAATATAACTGAGGGCTGATTTGATAGTAGCCATGATCCAAAAAACCATGAGCAGGTGTTATATGAACGACAAGGCCACCCTTTACTAACATCGCATCAATATTATTAAGAGCAGTACGGATATCATAAATGTGTTCGATAGTACCTGCGTCCAGTATAAAAGAAAATTTCTGTTCATAGCAATTGCCAACCTTATAATTAAGATCCTGCCTAAAGTCGACATAGGATTCGTCAGTAATGTCCATTACTTTTGGTGAAACTCCAAATAAGGATGATATTACAGCTTTATCATTACAGTATTGCGAATATGGTTCAACAAATTTCAGGTGTTCAAAGTCTTGGGAAAATTCACAACTCTTATTTACATTGCAATTTGGTATATCTTTTTCTTTTAGCACTCTGTTTAAAGTATCATAATCGAAAAATACCATCTGTTTTCCAAGAGTTAATATATTTCCTTGTATATCGTGATTTTTTTTAAGTTCGCAAAGATAATTTAATGTCGAAATACTGATGCTCATTAATTCAATCCTTATTCAGATGACGGTGAAGGGGTTTTTCTATCCAGCGTGGTGCAAAAGAGCGCCAAGGATCATCAAATAATGAATATAACTGAAACTCAATTGGTCTTAAATTACTTTTAATTGTTAATAAGTTGCTATTATTCCATTTCGGCTCTAACCACCTAGGACCATATTCCATAAATATCACTTGCCGTATAATATCACTATGGTTAGGACCTCTGCCATGTAACATTCTCGGATCAAACATTATCACGTCGCCAGCTTCTATTTTCAAACTGTACGTTTCGTCATTATTACTTTCTACTTCACGATATTGTGTACCAGGGATTACTATAAAGTTTCCACGATTTAACTCCATACCGTCTGTTAGCCACAGTGCAAACTTTACGCCAAGATCTGGGAACGGATAACCTAAATTTTCATACAATTCACCGCCATCTCTATGAATGGACATTCCATTTTTTTCGGGTTTCTGTTTTGGATTTATCTGGGCACCAAAATAATTAATCTGAATATCATCACCTTGTAACAGAGTAGCAAGCTTTAGTAGATGATCGTTGAGTGCCAACTTTCTGAAGGCTGGAGAAATAAGTAAGGTATCACCATGAAGCTCGAGTTTAGTATGTGGTTTCTTATAACCTTCCTTTTGGAAATAAGCTTGCCATTTATTTGTTAAATAATCCGACATTATTTTCAGATCAGTGCCATTTACACATTTTTTTATTATGTAAAAACCATCTCTTTTATAGCGTTCAACAATTTTTGATAGAGAATGGTGTTCAAATGGATTCATAGTTTACTCACTATTTCATTTATGGGAAGCGCATGAAATAATCTCTCCGGCATTTCAACCCACTGAGCGGTTAGCATATACAAAGTCCAGAGATAGGATTCCATGCCTAAATCGTCCAGCTTGGTTATGTCTAGAAGAAATGGTGGTATATCGCTGCCATACCCTTTGTTCATATATATAGATTTGGATAGCTTTAAGCCATTATCGGTGATAACCACTGGAGTATAAATCTTTTTGGGTATGTACTTCGTAGAAATACCTAATTTGCAGTATCCGGGTAATATCACATCATGAAACCAGTTTCCAGCCCAGTCGCTACCATCAATCATAATTTCGAGCGTACCGTTGTCTATACTATTCTTTGCTAACGTATATTGCTTAGCTATGTCTCGTGGTGCTGTTCCGGTATCTAAGAAAACAGGTTTACTCGATTTAACTATGGTTTCATGCGTACCATGTATAGGACATATTGCACTGAGTTTTACTTCTTTATCTTCATTAAGCACGACAGGAGAGGATGATGGGTCTTTTTCAATTATCCCACATTCCGGGCAAGGAGCTCTAATATGAACAGATCTTCCTCCCGGATTGGTTATTTTATTGAAATAAATGTTTTCGACTAACATTTTATTTAAAGCATAGTAGAAATTAGAATTAAGACAAAAATCACTGTAATCGCGAATTTTATAATCGACAGCCGAAAATGACGATAAAACTCTTAGGCAGTTATTATAGATCTCTCTATTAACTTCAAATATATTAAACCCATTATTACTCTGCTTCAACATATACTGATATTCAACGCCATTAATTACCTTTCTTTGGCTTGGAGCATTATCTAATAAGTCGATGACGATATTTACTTTCTTGGCATACTTTTTTTTAAAATAATTTGCAATGTTAAAAACATATGAAAAAGTAAGCAATGTTCCAACATGAGGAGCACTATTGGGTTGTGAAGATGTTGTTAACGTGATGCTTTCGGCGCTGTAGATTTCATCTAAGTATAAGTCTTCTATTCTTTTAATAAGATGTGTAACACCTACCCGAGGAAATTTCATTCTATTTCCTTATTAAGTTATAAATAATTACGTTTGAATAGTTTTATCTCAGAGTTCGATCTCAATCAATAAATCCTGAATTATTTTCCTTCGCAATTTTGATAAATACTTTCACGCAATACAAAACTATTATCCATATTTATTCTTCTGGGATATTCACTGGCGAGCAGCTAGTTGCCACCAATCAAATCTCATTTTTCATCAATGATTGTCAGTGTGTATCTGAAGCAATCATTAAACCGCGTGTAATTTCCACATAAGCTAAGCACTCCAAATGCAGTTACAAGATCAGCTTTTTCACTATTTTCCCAAGGTTGGAAAGTATCGATAATTATAATGATCCAACATTCCGCACAGCATTCGTAATTTTTTTAATTAAGAATTAACAAACACATGAGTTTTATACAAACGGTTTAAATTCAGTATATTACAGATATAGCTGCGGAATGATGGATGATAATTTATGAACGGCGATTATCTTCTGATTTACGATTAATAATATGTCTAAGGGAAAATTTGAGTCTCTCCATATTACATATCTGATATCAATATACTATCACACTTAATAGTGGCATAGATAAATAAATCGAAGTTCCGCTTACACCTAAATTAATCCAACAGAGTGGGATTTTATCACGTAATAATTGGAATGTTTCCTCAACGTCTTTTCCTTTCAGGTGTCCGAGGCTGTATCGCCCATTATAATAATCTTTATAATGTTTTCTATCATATGTTATTATAGCTTGCGAAATACCATATCGTTTTTGTTTTAACTTTGTTAAGAACGTCACCATAATTTTTATTCAACAGCTGCTCATCTGGGATATCAATATCCAGAAAATCATCAAGTATTCTAGAAACTATATTAACTTCTGGGAATAGGCTATCATAATAGTGATAATCAATATTTTTTCGTATTAGGGCCAGATCTAGCAATCCTGATGCTCTGAAAGTTTTGGATTTTTTAGATGATCTACTAAACATCTCTCGATATAAATGGAAAGCACATTCAAGATAGTGTCCCCCCGCCGTCATGATATGTGTTCCTCCGTTTTTTTTCTGTTCTAGATTTAAAACTTCGGCCAGTCTTTCTTTATTATCATAATTATTCCAAGCAAGTGTAAATGCTGCATCAAGCCGTATATCTGTTCCGTCTTCTAAAATTTTAGTGTAGTGTGGAAGGTGATCTGGGCTCATTTTATAATATAAAATATCTTCTCTGTTGTGTTTGATTACTTTCCCTTTTTCACTATCATAGATACCGCATTCGAAACCAGATTCTAACATAGCATCTTCAAACTTTATTTGATCACATTCAGAGATTAACAAATCAATATCGTTATAGGTTCGGTGTGATATTTCTTTGTAATATTTCGTGTATGACATCCCTTTTCTTAACGCCCAGCGTATATCTTTTTTCTTTAATTTATCAACTACAAAAGCATGAAAATACTCTTCGACCACACGCTGTTTACATGCTTGATGCCTGTTATAGTGAAATATCATTTCGATATTCCTAGAATTTAACTCTTTAGTTCTTGAAAAACGACGTAAATGCCACTCAACTATTGGTAATAATTTATTAATATTGGCATGTTGTAGGTCTATGTTTTCTGCATTCTTAATCACAAAATCATGGTCATGGATGTAAGATTTTATTAGTCTCCGGGAAAAATATAGTCTTCCAATACTCTGATTCATTAACATCCATCCTGTTTATATAATTCCCAACCTTTTTGTTCGTTGCTGAACAAGCTAATGTCAATCTCATCATCAGTAACTTTAAAGTTCATTATTTGCTTCCGTTTGAGCCATTTAACAGAGTACTCGATGAAAATAACCAATCTTTCTTCTAAAAGAAAGTTAGGGGTTCGCGTATGCAAAATACGGCGGTCAAAGAAAGTGATATCTCCTGGACTTGCCGCGATTTTTTTTAATTTATATTCCTCATTTTTTTTTTGGAAATCACGGTGACTTCCTTCAAGAAACAATAGATTACCTCCGCCATCTTTCACTTCACTCAGCCATACAGCACATTTTATGCTTAATTTTTTTTCTCTCAATACGTTGTCGAAATGTTCATTTAAAATACCACCGTCTCGGTGCCATCCTAAAAAAGTATCACTTGAAAACCCTTCTGTAATATTGATTTCCTCGTATTCTTCTTGGCCGCTGCAAGCGCCTTCTATCATGGATACCCTAAAAGTATCTCCCAAATATTTTGCTATGTTATTTATTATAATTTTTTCCTTACATAGTGCACGGATGATTTCTTCTTGTGGATCAAGAACCATTACTTTATGTTTTTTTCCATAGTAATAGTCTTCTTTGGCGATTTCGATAATTTTAGCTTTAAGTTTATCTATAATATTCGGTTCTATCGCAGAAGTTACATGACAATATCCCAATGCCTCTGTTTGTTCAGCTATATCCATTACGGTATTACCCTGCCTGTAAGATGGTAAATTTGATTCGATCATTAAGAATCACTCTTCGGTTTTGAACTACTTTCCACTTATCTAATGTAGTTTGTTTCATTCTTTTAAATAACTATATGGACACCGACTCAATTCAAGTGGGTAACCTATTTTTCTGACAAAAGTAGTCGCAAACATATATTCGGCTTTAACGAGTCCTGATGAAAATCCGCACTCTCTGCCCTTGTATCTTAAATGTAGGTTAAAATAAATACGATTAGATTTGGCACAGTGTATGCCCTGTTCTGCCCTGGGGTTTAAAGCCCGTTAATGAGCAATTGGCGCATACACTGAGCTACTCATCTGAAACCCGAACAGTTGTCCGTCATCCATAACGTATTTGCAAGGAGGGGTAATAATGAGTCTGCCAAATCCACTCTGTGTGGGAATTGATGTTTCCAAAACAACACTGGACATCACTGCCAGTAATGAGTTTGCACAGTTCACTGCAGGTAACGACTCTGATGGTTTTGATGCCATTCTTGCTGAGTTGAGAAAGCACTCCGTTGAACTGGTTCTGATGGAGGGCACTGGCGGGCTTGAAGCCGCCGTGGCCTGCTCGCTTCAGGCAGAAGGTTTTGACGTTGCTGTCATTAACCCCAGGCAGGCACGTGACTTTGCCCGTGCGACGGGATACCTGGCAAAGACTGACCGTATTGATGCCAGAGTGCTCGCACAGATGGCGGAGGTCATTAATCATCACCCAGAACGGGAACGTTTTATCCGGGCTCTGCCAGATGCTGAACGTCAGGTTCTTGCGGCTATGGTGGTGCGCAGACGCCAGTTGATTACGATGTTGGTGGCTGAACGTAACCGACTGCACCCTTCCCATCCGCAAAGCAAAAAGAGCATTAATATCATTATCAACGCGCTGGAAGGTGAACTTGCCCGAATCGATACAGATATGAATGGGCATCTCAAGAGCCACTTTAAAGAGCTTTCTGAACGGCTGAGCAGCGTTAAAGGTGTTGGCACTATGACGGTTGCAGCATTGTTGGCTGAGGTTCCGGAACTGGGTAACCTCTCGCGGCGTGAAATCAGCGCACTTGTGGGTGTTGCGCCCATAAACCGAGACTCGGGCACTATGCGCGGTCGACGAAGCATTTTTGGCGGCAGGGCCGGGGTAAGAACGGCACTGTACATGTCTGCGCTTGTGGCAGCCCGATTTAATCCAGTGATAAAAGCGTCTTACATGCGTCTGCTTGCCGCCGGAAAAGCCAAAAAAGTGGCTCTGGTTGCCTGTATGCGTAAGTTGCTGACTATCCTGAATGCGATGCTCAGAAAGAACGAAGAATGGAATGAATCGTACCATCACGTTGCTCCATAATTTTTATGTTCAAGACAGTTGCTCGTTATTTCAACAGCCTTTGACAGGCTAAGTTATTTACCAGGTTCACAAAGAGTCGGTATTACCTGTCAACTCATCAACTTATGGACTTCAATAACATGATTAAACTA
>NZ_JAJAFZ010000149.1:0-2705 GCF_025384895.1 Photorhabdus kayaii | reverse complement strand
ACGCCGGCCGGTTACTTAACGTGCAACGGGCAAACATTCGATAAATCTTTATATCCGAAGTTAGCGGAAGCTTATCCTGACGGCAAAGTGCCTGATTTAAGAGGCGAATTTATCCGGGGTTGGGATGATAGTCGAGGGGTCGATCCGGGTCGGGTGTGTGGTACGTGGCAAGAAGGGTCTTATTCACTACAGGAAACTTATAATCCGCCAGACAACGTTCTTAGCTTATCATGCAATGATCGCGCGAAATTGCAGTGGGATACTCCCCAAAATAAAGATATTCAATTAAGAGCTAGAGCTTCTGGATGTTCAGCAACAACTTGGACTGCCAATGCAGCTTATATAGGGGTATCAAGACCCCGCAACGTCGCATTTAACTACATAGTGAGAGCAGTATAATGACAGAACAAAAGTACTCTTTAGAACATGAAACAGCCGTATTGGGTAAAGATGGATTAGCGATTCAACCTGGCTGGATAAAGGTTTTTCACTCGAATCAAATCACGAGAGAGTTCATCGCTTCCGATATTGAGTACGTCATGCTCGGTGTCAGTTTATCCGCCGGTGCTTATCCTGATGCCCCGGAATTGCCGAAATCTCATGACGAAGCTGTATGCCGCAGTATCGATAAAAGCCGCTGGGAAATACTCCCTGATTACCGGGGAAAAATCGCTTACGACACATTGACTCGTGCGGCTATTGAAATTACGGAAATCGGTGAGCTGCCCGACACGCTGACATTCAAGAAACCGCCCACCGACTTCGATACGTGGGATGGCAAAGAGTGGGTAGTCGATAAAGACTTACTCAAGTCTCATCAAATCAATGAAGCAAAACAACAGCAGGCAGCACTGTTACAACAAGCAAATGAAACAATCTCATTGCTACAAGACTCTGTTGACTTAGAAGTCGCTACAGACTCAGAGAAAGAAGCTCTCCTTGAATGGAGAAAGTACAGAGTGTTGCTGACTCGTGTCGATGTGAATAAAGCGCCAAATGTGGAGTGGCCGGAAGTGCCGAAATAAATTGAAAGCCGGGTGACCGGCTTATTATTTTATATATTAAATTCATCGATAAGATTCTATTGATAAGTAACTATCAATAATGAAATGATTGATATACAAAAAGGCTCTTATGAGCCTTAAGGAAAAAATACTAAATTTGGATTACAATTGTGAAGGGCGTTTTGAGTTAGTAAACATAGGCTCATTTGTGATGATAGTATTAAAATACCCCTGATCCAAAAAATTAAGCAATTTTTTGATTTCTTTCTTCTCTCTAGGTATCACGATTTTCCTAGTATTGGAGATAACTGTAATGTTTAAGTCATAGTTGATCATCTCTGCACAAGTTTGCAATCTATCAATATCAGTATCCAGTATTCCTGAATTGGATATTAAAGATACTTTTTTTTTGATAGAAGAATCAGCTAATTCCATAAAGCTTGCAGTATCTTCCATGTGAAAAATATCATGTTGAGTAAAAGATTCTAAGTCCTCCCTGGTAGCTTCAGTAAAGTATCCATCCATATCAAGAAAACGACGGACCATGTAGAAGCTTTTGAAAATTAATTTGTCTCCTATTAGCATAGCGTTTAACTTATCACTTATCGAAAAACCAGGTCTAGTTGAAACACTAAACCTATTTTTTGGTTGAGTGAGCATTTGTAAAAAAGCTTTTTCATTATTTATTACTTGTCTTTTATCGAAAACTTGAAAGAAAACTTCTGCTTCCTTTTTTTCATTAGAGGGAATACCTGTGAACAATGCCTTAAAGTAGAAAACTGATATTTCTTCAGGATTCCATATATGTACACTATCTGGGCGCTCTATGGCATCTATAATGCCTATATCATCTGTAAATTCTGGGATTGAAAAAAATTCATCAGGTGACAGATTGTAGGATACAGAGAAGGAAATTTCTTCATCATTTTCACTGATAAAACTATTTTTTGCTTCAGTGAATAAGTCTTCCATGCGTTCTTGAGCTGATTGGTCTAAGTCAATTTTGATTATTCGGTTCGGAATAATACTATCAGTTATAGCAAACAATTCCATTTTTTATCCTTAATCACATAATATATATGTATGTTCTGTTAGTTTTTTTACTCTTGCACCTTTGATTTTTGCTTTTAACAAAGGTTTTTTAGTCATTAAAACAAAACTAACGCCTGTATCATCCTCAGCCTCATAAAACCTATATTTAAATAAGACAGAAACAATAGGGTTGAAACTGTATGAGGAGGAGTGCTTTATGTAAAAAAACAAGCTGATATAAAAAAATATAGCCAGCTTGATATTCATAAAGGTGGTTGGCCCGGATATTAAAGGAAATAAGTATGTCAAAAAATAATTAGTTATTTCTTTGTCGGCTGGTGATGCTGATTCTAAGTTCTTGATAGTTATGGGATTGTATTTTATCGCCTGAATTATAATAAAATAACAAAACAGCACGCTTATAACTGCTATTGATATTGATAGACTGAAAATTAGCCAATTTTTATTTATAAAAGCAAGGAATGCTAAAGTAATACATACTGGGGCGACAGAACTAGCAGTTAGTGCGTAGCGAGAAAAATTATTAAGCATTATGTTCCCCCTCTCCCCCGTGCCTTTGATTACTGTATATAATGACAGTATATACTATATTTACTATTTTATTGCATTACAAGAAGAATTATTTGCTTTTTAGATTGGTGGACGGAG
>NZ_JAJAFZ010000148.1:0-2714 GCF_025384895.1 Photorhabdus kayaii | reverse complement strand
CCGGCTGGTACGATTCCAAACGCACGGGTCGAGTCGGATGGGAACGACTTTGGGAAGGTTGGTTTCGGCTGCAAACCCTGATAGACGGCTATTTGCTGGCTAAATCAGTTGATTTGGAGATCTGATCAAGAGACAGGACCAGAGCGCGGCGGGAAAAACCGGCGTTCAGGGGCGAAAAGCGCGTCAGGGGGTTTTGGGTTCGGCGGTGAACGCACATCGGAAAAAACGGGTTGTAACCGACTGAGTGTGCAGGGAAAATAGGTGTTCGGTAATCAACTTCGCAATGGAATGGGTTGTTACGGATAATAATTTCCTGGGAAAACTGGTAACAGAAGGGTGTGCAATAGCTGCTCCGTGTCGAGCCAAAGTGGCAGAAAAAGTCCTGGAGATAGGCGTTAAGGCGGGTATAACCGGAATAGTGGCAAAGGAAATCGCTGATAAGATTTCTTCAGAAGACTTAGACCATCTGATTATGCTTCAGATGATGGGAAATGATGAAATCACACAGAGTTACCTAAATACACTTCAGGATAAATACACTCAAGTTGCTAATCCAACTGACCTACCAACACATACCGGCGGTGATCAATCCGGTGATATAAGGAAATACCCTAATCATACCGGCAATACGGAAGGTAAGCCGGATGTAGGTGGTAATACGACAGTGACACCAATTCCTGATGGGCCAACGAAAGATGAGCTAATCTATTTATCTGATAGTAATGAATACGTCCCTAGCCCTAAACATGCTCCTGGAGGTTGGGGTACTCCAATGGATTTAACTAATTCAAAAGCCCAAGAAGTTTTGAATAATTCTATTCAAGGTGGAAAGCAACGTTATGGTATAGCTGACGGAAAATTATATGAGTTTCAGCCAGACAATGCCGGTGGTTGGCATGGTTATCCAATACCTGGCAACGAAGCCCCTCCGAAAGTACTACGAGAATTTCTCTCTAGAGGTGATATCAGTAAGTCTGAGTATAATAAAATGATTAAAGGAAAATGATGATGTATAAATTAAGAATTGTATTGTTAGATGAAATATCATCATATGATGAAGGTAATCTTATTAACCTTCTTTTATATAAAGATAAAGAAAATTTTTCTATTTTTCATGGGAAAGTCAATGTGTCTGAGTTTATTTTATGGATGAAAGATAATGAATCTAATATCCGCTATGTTGATCTACCTGATCATAATTGTAGCATTGACTCTATTGCTTATTACATACATGAATTTTACGAAAAAATAGATGTGGATAATGAAAGTTTTATAGATATGATGTTCGAGTATCGAGCAAGCCATTGTTTTAAATTCGCTGCACGAGGTGTTAATTTCCCTGAAATATATATTGGAAAATCAGGTGAAAATTATGAATTATCCTTATATACAAATAAGGGAAAATGGCGATACTTGATTGATATTGATGATCTTTTCACCCATATACTACACTAATAAAGATCCCGGATTTATGAACTGCCCCCAAAATGTTAGACAATCATCCGACATTTAAAAGGGGCAGTTCACTACGTCCGGGAAAAGTGGCTTATCAGGCTAAAAAATCGGTCACGGCAGGGGGGAGCTGGTAACGGCTATTCCTACCGCGACCGATTGAGAAGACCCGCTTTGATTTAAGATTCAGCACCTTTAATCAAAGCGGGTAACTCTCTTCTTTTCAAATCGAAGTATCAGATCTAATCTGAACTAATACACCACTCACAAAATGTACAGGCCCATACACCAAAAGAAACTTTTACCGGGCCTCGTGCCCAGTTTCTTTACCCTTTGTGTTAAAAAATGGCCTTCGGATTATTTTAGCTCCTCATTAATGACCTGCCGAACAATCAACTTTGCAGCCCAACTCGTTAAGTTGATGATTTCATCATTTTCTAACCCAAAAGTATCTTTCAGAATAGTCATAGCCTCTGTACCATATAAAACTGAAATCAACATAATAATCTTATGTATTGTGTCATCTTTAAGCTGACCTTTTAGAGGCGCTAACGCCGTAGAAAGTGTCTCTTTACGGTTACTTTTTTTCTTCAAAACAGGTCGTTTGTGGTTATCTTCACCGGATAAAGATTCCTGCCAGCGTAACTGAGAAATGCGTAAGGCATCCCTCATCAATGCCTCATTGGCTTCTATTTCTTCATAACCCCATCCCAATAACTTCTCAATATTTTCTTCTGCATCATTGCCCATCGGGGGGATAACGAATGATCCAATGACTTGTTTTACAACATATTCGACAAAATCACTGTGAGTTGAAAAGTAGCTGCGCAACGTGGCCTTCGCATATTCAGCTTCATTAGCAATCTCTTCAGGAGACGGAAATTTTTTTTCACGATATAACTTCAGAGCTGAATGAGTGATACGTTCCAGGGTACGACGCCGGACTGGCGACAGATTTTCTTCATCAAACAGAATCATTTAACCCCCTTAAAATTTTAACCGTATAGCATTAACAGTAATAAATATCACTAATGATAAAAAATAACTTGCATGTTGTAAAATATTACAATAGGTTTACATTAGTCTTTGAACTAAGTATGCCACATGGGGTGAACACTATGACGCGATTTGTGGTTGTCGTTGGCACAGCAGACACAAAACTGGACGAGCTGGTCTGGTTGAAATGTTGTTTACACCTCGCAGGAGTTAATTCAATCATCATTGATGTGTCTACATCAACTCCCGGGGAAAATCATCAGAAT
>NZ_JAJAFZ010000147.1:0-2827 GCF_025384895.1 Photorhabdus kayaii | reverse complement strand
GCACCTGTCGCCCCCACGGCACCACTTCCCGCCCAAGCCGCCAGGCCCGAACCCGCCGTGACCGCCGCAACAGCAATCGCAATCACCGCACCCACTACGGGGTTTAAGCTTTCGCTTTTTTTGTCCCAGCTACTGTAAGCGTCCTTAACCCGATCCCACTGGACATCATTGCGGCCTTGGAGATTTTTTAACCATTCCGTACCGGGGGTGTTACCCAGTACCCCTAACGCGTCTTCCAGTAACTGCCCCTCTTTCACTTTTACATCCGCATTGATGCCTTTCGCCGCATCCACCGTCAGCGTACCGCCAACATGCACTGACGGGATTATCCAGCTCTCCTCACGGTGACCTTTATCGTGCTGCGTAATAAAAAAGCCTTTTGATGTCGTGATGGTCTGCTCAAAGTCAATATTTGGCATCGCCTTGAAGTTCACTTTCCCTGTCTGGCTGGTGATTTTCGCGTTTTTACTGGTTTCTAGCCGACTCGCTTCCAATGTCACATCATCTTTTGCCATCAGGTTAATATCACCACCGGCAGTAAATTCCGTGACTTTGTTGGTCTTATTGATTTGTACTCGATGTTCTGTTTTAGACCCAAACACTTTACACGACTTTATGGGGCCAAAACCTTTACAGCTTTTCCTCGTTTCTTCACTTTTATAGGCTTCTTCCATCGCTTGCGCATAGAGAAAACCGCCTGTTGCCGCGATATCCATCACACCCTTGGCGATTAACTCCGTCGCCTGGAATAAAATACTGCCTTGGGAGCGAATAGTTAATGCGCCACCACTATTCAGCCGGCTGGCGTGTTGCGTAAAGCGTTCAATATTCCCCTCGCGAATAAATTCTTGTCGCGATTCAAAACGAACATTTCCCCCCGCGGAAAGTTGCATATCACCGCCGGATGTCAAACGGGTTCCTGATGTCAGCAGGTTGCCTGCCGCAACTAAGGTGAGATTTTGAGCCGCGCTAACGTCGCCAGTGCCATAAAGATATTGTTTATCGCTATCATTAATCGGCGAATATTTCTGGGCAAAGAACAGTAAATCCCGGCCGGCGTTAACCGAGATATTTCCTTTAGTCGATGTTAATCTCGCGATACCCGCGATATCGCCCCCCGCGCTGAGTTGCAGATGCTCGCCCGCAGTAATTTGCGTGCCTGATTGAGATAAATCAAACCGGCGCTCTGACGCCTCCGGCGTATTGGGCCGAGAGATATCAATATCGTGACCCGCGCTGAGCATGACTTGTTGCCCCGCCCGGATACCCGCCTGCCGCAACATTAAATCATTCCCAGAAAACAGATTAATATTGCCCGCCGCGTTTAATTGACTTCGATTGGCATTCAGGTTATGACCCGCGCTTAATGTCAGATGGCGTGATTTGTCTAACTGAATACCGGAGAGATCCAGATCGTTGCCCGCTGAAATCCGCAAATGATTATCGGCCGAAATTGAGGCTAATGATTCAGCAGACTGATTCCGTCCCATTTGGATGTCGCCTTCACGCACCAGCAGCTCAACATTTTCCCCTTTTAACTCTGCCTGACGGGCAGTGATATCTTTGCCCGCAATCAGCGTCAGATTTTTATCTGCCGCTAATTTAACCCCGTCAGCCTTGATTTCATCACCCGCGTTTAACGTAATATTGTTGGCTTTATCGAACAAAATACCCTGAAGATCCAGTTTGTTACTCGCGAACATCTGCAAATTGTTGCTGGCCGAAATACGCGAATCATGCCTGCCTATTTGAATGTTGCCTTCACGCGCGAGAAGCTCAATATTTTCCCCTTTCAGCTCAGTTTGACGGGCGGTGATATCTTTGCCCGCACTGAGTGTCAGATTTTTCTGTGCGGCCAATTTAACCTGGCTGGTATCAATTTCATGACCCGCATTTAACGTTATCGTGTTTGATTTATCGAATAAAAGATCATAGAGATCCAGTTTGTGATCCGCGAACATCCGCAAATTGTTGCTGGCCGAAATACGAGAACCGTCCCCCCACATCTGGATGTCGCCTTCACGCGTAAGCAGTTCAACATTTTCGCCCTTCAACTCGACTTGAAAGGCATCAATATCTTTACCCGCAATCAAGGTCAGATTTCTCTTTGCCTCCAGTGTACTCTGGCCGGCATATATTCGACGCTCGGCGATGACGGACAGATTATTACCCGCGTTGAGGTGCCCTATGTTAATAATTTCACCGGCATGCAGCAGAATATTTTTCGCCGATATGAACGCAGTCCCGTTGAATTTATTAATAAAATCAACCACCACATTCAGATCGGCGGAGAGTTTACCGTCCATCCCACGGTTAAAATCGTGACCGGTTAAGATGAGATTTTTCTTCGCATGAAACTGACTTTCATCATTATCCAGCTTCGTTGCATGGATATAAGCGTTCATTCCCGCCGCGACGCTGGCATCCCAGGCATTATTTAACGCTTTTGCGCGAATAATGATATCGCCGTTATTGGTTTTCAGCGTCGCTGAAGTGTTGTTAATTTCAGTACTTAAATTACCGCTCGCGTCTTTTTGCAGCCAGAGATGGTTATTTGCCTGAATCAGCCCCTTATTCCGATTGTATAAATGGTCGATAAATAACCGCATGTCACCGTCTGCGATAATCTTACCGGTGTTGTTCAACGTGTTCGCGGCAAGCGTGATATCTTCCCCTGCCTGCACATGACTCTGTTCCGCCGTTTTAATGCTTTTACTGCTAACGGTGATATCCGTTTTGGCCTGTATATTGCCCAGAGTCACCTTGCCATCCGCCGTCAGACTAATGTCACCCTGCGTTGTAGTCAAATTAGCAAGGTTAACTTCCT
>NZ_JAJAFZ010000146.1:0-2876 GCF_025384895.1 Photorhabdus kayaii | reverse complement strand
CCGGCGCTGGCCTTGACCTGCACCTGATTGGCTTCGGTGCTGCGCAGCCGGCAGATGGTTTCGGTGAGGCTGCCCTGTTCAATGCGGGTCTGTTCATCGCCGCTCTTCACCGCCACCTGGCGGTTGCCGGTTTCCACCACCAGGGTCTGGTCGTGTTTCACCACGGTGTGCATGTCCCGCTGGGCGTGCAGCGCCAGGGCTTCACGGCCTTTGGCATCCTCAAAGCGCAGCTCGTTGTAGCCTTCCCCTTTATGGGTTTTGGAGCGCAAGGCCATCTGGGTTTTGCTGCCGGGCAGGTCCCCCGGCGGCAGATTGCTGGCATGGTAGGCGCGTCCGGTGACAATCGGCTGGTCCGGGTCGCCGTTAAGAAAGTCCACCACCACCTCCTGCCCGATACGCGGTATCGCCAGCATGCCCCAGCCCTGCCCGGCCCAGGGCTGGGTCACCCGTATCCAGCAGGAGCTGCTGTCGTTGTTCCGGCCGTAGCGGTCCCAGAGAAATTGCAGCCGGATACGGCCGTACGCGTCGCAGTAGATTTCTTCGCCGGCCGGGCCGACCACGTTGGCAATCTGCGGGCCCTCCATCGCCGGTTTGGGTAACGGGGCCGGGCGCCAGTGCTGATTGTCGGCAATGAAGGTGAAATCGTTGCGCAGGGTGGTGCCGCTCTCCCCGGCGCGCTGTTCCAGCGCCTGCGGCTGGCTGCCCCGGTGGGTGACGCTGACCAGCTGCCAGAGCCGGTTGAGGTCGTCCCGGGGATGGCCGGTCAGGGTGAACAGCACGCCGGGCTGCATCGTCGCGGCATTACTTTCACCGTCACCGGTCAGGGCATTGTTGCGCAGCGCTTCCAGCCGGTAGCGGGTGAAGTCGGCGCCGTGCTGTTCGTCTTTGAAGCGGCCGGGAAAATCGAAGTGTTCATAGCCGGTATGCTGGAGGTCCTGTTCCCGCATCTGATGACGGAACTCCGCCGCCCAGGCCGGGTTTTTGAAGGTGTAATCTTTGAGCTCGACCACCGCCGGCCGTACCTGCGCCTGACGGGTCAACCGGGTGACGCACAACTGCTGGGCCTGTTCAGCGTCGTCGGGGTGATAGGGCAGCACCGGGCCGTTGCCCACGGCACCCGCGTCGTCGGCAAACACCAGGGTGTTTTTATGGCCGGTGAATTCAAAGAAGTAAAAAATCCCCTCTTCGGCGGTCAGTCGTTGCAGAAAGTCAAAATCGGTTTCGCGGTACTGGACGCAGAACTCCCGTTCCGGGTGGGGGTTGCGCAGGCTGAACGCCACATCCCGCACGCCGTTCTCTTTGAGCAGGGTGGTGAGGATGGTTTTGATGTCCTGCTGCTGAAAAATCCGGGCATTCTGGCGCAGGGTGGCGCGCCACATATCGGGCCGGATGGTCATGTCATAGCGGGTCTGATGTTTGCCGGTATTGCCCTGGACAAAACTGGCGACCATGCCGGTGACGGCGCGCTCGACGTGGCCGGCGCGCAGGATGGTGAGGGTGGCGGGCTGGTCGAGGACGGCGGCGAAATCAATCGCCGGGTCGGCACTGGCTAAACTGACGGTCAGCGTGAACGGGGTGGAGAGGGCCTCGTGCAGGGTAAAGCCGGCCACCACGAAGGTGTGCGGCGGCAGTCCGCCGGCGGTGAGGGTAAACTGTAACCCGCCGGCGCTTTGGGGACTCAGCCGGTCAGCGATTTGCTGAGCGAGGCTGGCGGCGCCGGCGGTTTTTTTCTGGAATGACATATAAGGGTTCCTTCTCTGAATTTACGGGCGGAGCGGCTCGGGGAGCGCGGTCAGCCCGGCGGCTTTTTGCAACGCGTCATACTGGCTGAGCAGGGCGTTAAAACGGTCGTCGGTCTTTTTTATCAGCGCCGGTGAGACGGGCTGTCCCTGTTCGACGGCGGCGGAAAGCTGGCGCAGCAGCTCTTCCAGCGGGATATCACGGTGGTGGCTGTGCTGGATTTGGTAAATCGCCGTTTTCAGGTAAGAGAGGGTGAAACTGCCCCGGTTGCGCTCCTGTGCCAGGATGTTGTCCGCCAGTAACTGGAGCTGATGCCCGGTCTGCTGCCAGCTGCCGGGCGCCGGCGCGTTTTCCCGCCGGAGGGTCTGTAACTGCTGCCAGCGCTGCGTTGCCCGCTGCTGCCGGCGGTCCTGCGGCCAGGTTTTTTGCGCCATGCCGGTCAGCTGCTCAGCCTGTTGCAGCACCACCAGCGGCGAGGCGTCCGCTAACCGGGTTAACTGCTGGGCATAGGTTTGCAGGTCGGGGCGGTACAGCCAGGCCAGCCTGGCCCCGTCCGGGGTGTCAGTCAGGGCGGTGAGCTGCTGTTGCAGCGGCCGGTAAAGGCCCAGCCAGCTGCCGGTCAGGACAAACGCCCCCAGTAAGAGACCCAGGCCGAACCCCTGTAAGGCACTCATCGGCCGCGGGGGCGGCGCAGGGAAACGGACCTGGACTTTGGGCTGACGGCGGTCGTATTCCGTGTCGTCGCCGGGGTCCGGTTCAGACGGCGCCGGCGCGGTGGTCTCGGCCAGGTAAACCAGCGGCGGCATCTGCGCCGGTCTGGCGGCGGGTTTGGGCAGGATACGGGGCTGTTCCAGTTTTTTGGCGGTGTTCTGGAAGAACCACAACAGGTTGTCGACCTTCGGCAGGCGTTTCAGCTCGGACTGCTGGAGCCGGTCGACTATCAGCTGTAAGGCCCGCTCGGCCCGGTAAATCATCCGCAGGTCACGGGCGGTGTAATCGTGCTGGCGTAAGGCGTGGCCGCAGCGGGTGTTAAACCAGTCCAGCAGGTCGGCGCGGACCGCCGGCTGCGGCGGCCACAGTTCATCCCACTGGCTGACCATCACCCCGGCCAGCAGCTCACAGCCTTCGGTAAACCC
>NZ_JAJAFZ010000145.1:0-2888 GCF_025384895.1 Photorhabdus kayaii | reverse complement strand
ACATGAAGATGACGGGTATATACCCTTTTATCATTCCCAGAGTTGCGACATGAAGAAAATCATTGATAACATCATCAAGCTCGGGACCTGATATTATATCGAAGTCCTGATTAAAGTAAGCATGCATTAAAATATCTAGAAATGGATATTGTCCGGTCATTTTAATTGTGGCCTTTCATATTATTGAGATCTCCTGGTAACCGAAATCAATAGAATTACTTGAAATATATAAACCATTCTTATTTATTAAACTTCCTTGTTTGTTGCTATGTGAAAAAATTTTTAGTTACTTGCCTTTATCCAGATAATTTTTTGTTCTTTTTGATACATATTTTAGAAATTCAAATGCTGTGGTATCCCATAATTTAGGGCAAAAGCTAGAACTAGAATAGAGAGTTTGAAAGTCTTTCTCTATATTTTCTGAATTATGGATAAGAGACTCTATTTCCTCTATTAATTCTTTCTTCATTGCTTCATTCGTGGTATCAAGGTAGTCATTTATGACATCATCAAGCTCAGGGCCAGATATTATGTCATAGTCTTGATTGAAATAAGCAAACATTAAACGATTTAGTTCCATTTTTATTTCCTAAGATTTTAGTATGCTGGGAACGCTGTTAATATATAATACAGTTTACCATTAAATTCGGAATGGATTAAAACTATTCTAACTTTATATAATTTTTGTATATTTTGAGAGCCATTAACAAGGCCAAAACCAACAGGTGTACTTGAAGCATATTCTATCTCTTGTTTTACTCCTTTTGGAGTATGTTTTAGTAAGGTGGTTATTTTTATCTGATTATTTTTTAAGGCTTTTGAAATCACTTTCTCTGCCACATCTTGATTGTAAAATGTACTTGCTTCTTTTAATCTTCCTTTACTGTTTAGTATTCTAGCCCTTAACTCCTGCTCTGATAACCCAACATGTTTAGCCAAAGTATGTCCACCCGGTTTTAAACCTGTAGGCGATTCATGTTCAATTAACTTAATTCGTCCTACTCGTACAGAGGCAACTCTAACTGCGCCCGCTATTGAAGCAAATGACAATGGTACAGCAATATCGACAGTAAGCCCTATTTCAGAAGCGGTGTAATCATCAGCCCCAAATTCTTTTGCTAAATTTACCGCCTCGCGATAAGTTTCCGTCGTGGTTTCTCTGCCGGTAATTATTTGACTGGCAGAAGCATTCATTACATCAAGGCTGTGTGCGCCGATAATAACACAGGCAGCTTTAGTTAGGGTTGAAGGATCGGGCGCTAGACAAAGAGCGCCAGCGCCAATCAGTTCAACGACTCCTGCCGCTAAACTCGCTCCACCTAATATTCTGTTACTCCAGGTCTCTTCCTCGGTAATGGTATTATCCGACAGGATCGCCGCAAGTTGCACAGGTGATAAAACAATTCGTAATCCATTCTCAGATTCTGAATCAACGGGAGTATCAGTTAAATAAGCGGCATTATTCATCGTCAATAAATCCTGTCATCCCAGAAGCTATAAGAACCGGTTGAACAAGCAAGATTGTTCCACGTGATATCTTTGTAAGTAAAACAGATGATTTCCTGTGGTATGCCAGCATTATTATCTCTGGAATGCGGATAATTGCTTTTTATGCTGGATATCAAGGCGTGGCCTAGCCTGATAGAATAGTTTTTTTCTAATCCTCCGGTTAGTGATGTGCGATAATTTTCAAATAAACATTCCAGCTCTTCATTGTCATCGAAGCTTCGCGCCAATAAAGGCGAAGATTTATCGATGGGTTTTACTACCATAACCGGATGATGGGATACGTGTTGTTCCCTTGTCATTAAATGTTGAAGCGAGTAAATAAAAATCTCATTCTCATGACCGTGCTGGTAATGATTTCCTATGGAGTTTAAGGAGCCGCAGCCAGAGGAGATCAACCCCTGTTTTTTGCCTTTCAATGTTAGATAAATGATATTTGCCATACTGGTTGCTCCTCTAATGTGCTTTTTTTATCCTGCTGTAGGGTGTGTGCAAAAAGCAATCAAAAATTTATAAATTTAAGATAATTTACATTTATAAGGATAATTTAAACTATCAAAATGAAAAAAGAACTCAATGAAGATAGCATCAGAGTATTAAGAGGAACGTAAAAATCTGAACTGTTCAAGGTGTCGTATTTATAACAATCGCATAGCGTGAGTTGACATTCAGGTAACACCCAGTGGCCGCTACCCGAATAATTTGAAACTATCCTAAACGCATACGATTAATCTGATAAAAAACCGCCACATCCAGTATCCTAGCAAAGCAAATGTAATGACATTAAGAGAAAGTGATTTGAATCTTTTCTTCACGGTTGCATAAATTAAGGGTGACATAATCAGTAAGCATGTTGGAGCAAATACATCGCGATTACCATCTATCAGCTCTCTGTAAACAGTACAGAGATTATCTATATCCTGACCACCGATATAATACTCTTCTTCTAAGTATGACATCATATATATAAATAACGCACAAAAGATAGCATAAGTGATATTTAAAGCTATAGCTGATTTGCTCATTATGAAATTCTCACGATTAAATGCGTTGTCTTGGTTTTAATCCTGCAAATAATAAAACAGGTGTTTTTTGGGGATGGGCAGATTTTGTTATTAATTTCTTATTGTATTGTACATGGGGTATCCCATGTGCCCATAAATAATTTTGACTATTTACATCATGTAGATTGTTGGATAGCCATTTATAACGTATGAAATCGGTGGTGCCAAAACAGGGGGATCTGAGTTTATCTGCCGTATAGTGAAGGCGTTGCATATGTTGTGTTTCCTTTTCTTAAATAAATTTATACCCGTTATCTTTCAAGTTGCCTCTTTGTTGGCTGCACTCGCTCACCCCGGTCACATAGTTATCTATGCTCC
>NZ_JAJAFZ010000144.1:0-2903 GCF_025384895.1 Photorhabdus kayaii | reverse complement strand
GCGATAAGTACTGGCCTGTTTCATTATCGTAATATCTAAAGCGATTATAGAGGGTGGATTAGCTAACTGAATGAACAATCCCTTTTAAAGAGGCATTTAATGAGATCATTATTCAGTAATAGAATGCTGGAAAGATGCTGTAATCTTTCCGGCCTGTTTCCATAAGGTTACTGTGTCCTTAATTTAACGTATTCTTCAAAAAACTCTGTGAAATTAGAAGATAAAATGCCATCTACTTTTCTATCAAATAAATTATAATTCACTACTTTCCCAAAGTTACTTTCAGAAGTATCTATGCACCAACAGATATCGTCATCGTAGAAATATATTACTACTAATTTCTCAGGTAAAGAAAATTCAGATCTACAATAAATAGTATCGTAATATATATTTCCACCATAATCAATTAAGGCATCATTATTTTCTATTCCAGATAATTCCTGGTCAACTACACCACCACCACCAACCTTATTTAGGAATATTTTGAAATCCTCTGGCAATTTTGCACATAATGTTTCCTCTAATATAGTAATTTGCTCCTGGTCAGCACCACCTAACCAGTCAACCTCGTGTTTTTCTGATGAAGATAATTCTTTGATTAATAACTCTATTTTATTCATAATGCAAAGCCTTATTTAAAGTCTTCTGCTCTAAGTTTCCAGTAATTTTTCCTGAAAGTATCATATTGTGAAGTAAGATTCCCATTTCACCGAAGGCTTACATCAGAAGACAGTGTGAACATCAATAAAGCCGGGATATCACAGGGATCTTCCCGGCTTTCATTTATTCACATAACAACCCACAATCTTTTAGTGTGGTTAATTTAAATTTCTCTAATTCTTTATTGACTGTACTGCGCAAGTTTTCGATATCCATCTGGGATCTGACATCCATTTCCCATCCATCTTCTCCATTAAAACGTTGTTTGGCACTATCCGGCCATATTTTTATTATTTCTTTATACTTTAAAATCAGTTCATTACTTGCTGTATTTTTACAGCACCATGTTGAAACTAATACATCATCCCTCATTGCATAAGCGGGATAATCGGTTGCTATATTTACGTGTTCTTTATATATCCTATTCAAAATTTTAACAGACAATGTTTCAATAAATGCTGATGGGCACTGTGCCTGAAATGCAGCAATAATTTCTTGAAACTTGGTTTTATGTCTTGAAAAACTAATTGAGTCCCGTGCCTTTTCGTTCAATAAAACAGTCGGAGAACATAGTGAAATTGCGGGAAAAGGACTCATTAAAGAATGAGTATGAAATATAGGAACATAACGTTCACCACTATGAATAGGCTGGAGGTAAACTCCACATAAAATCGGGCCATTACGTTTAATCAAATGTAAAGGTTTGTATATTTCATAAACACCTAAAGCTTCTTTCCAATCTTGTGTTATTTTCTTTTTCTCTGTAACGGTCATATTCTTCATTTTATCTCTCACGGGTGTATAGCTATTTGTGATGAAACAGATGGTAAATTTCTGGAATTATTATTCTGTTGGCGCTGGCTGATTGGGCTATTTGGATTCTTCGTGAATTTATAATCTAATACCTCACCTGTATTTGGATTATAGACATCCGGCCTTGCACTACCAGCAGCTCCTCTGGGCATCTGAATACCATTTACATAAGAAGTCTCACTTAATAAATGAGTTTTTTGCTGTGTCATATTTTGATAACGAATCATTAGATTATCAGCATATTTATGCTTTTTGCTACCCTGAACGGGCCCTGTTCCTGCGGCCCCGTGCCCCTTTTTGACTCCCCATTGTTCAGCCTTTTCTGCAATTCTTTGTACAAAATCCCGGTCTGAAAGACTTGCTGCTGTTGGTTTAGCCCCTGGACAGCCAGTTAACCCGAACGGATCAATCCAATTCACCGGATCATGGATATAGCTGTACGGGTTAAATCCGCCACTAAGATTCAAAGGGTCCGGCGATAAGTACTGGCCTGTTTCCCTCTCGTAATAACGGTGCCGGTTATAAAATAAACCGCTTTCCGTGTCTTCATATTGGCCACAAAACCGGAGGTTACACGTCAGGTTGCGCGGGTCATTGACCGTCAGCACCGGCCAGCATTCCGGCTCGCCCCAGGTGAGTAATCGTCCGGCCCATATCAGCTCCCCGTCCTCGGTCAGAATTTCCCGCACGGTCCCCTGATGGTCACTCACCACATAGTATAGCTGACCTTTTTCATGCCGTGCCAGCGGCGTGAGGGCGCCCGGCTCATACAGCCAGTGAATGCTCTGTTCATACCCGACAGTGCCATCCGCATACACCGGCGTCTCTTCAATCAGCTGCTCCCCGCTCCACAGGTAATCATAGCCGATTATCGCGGTCGGTTTCACCGGCGGTCCGGCGGTGTCCTCCTCTTTCCGCTTGCTAATCCGTCGCCCGAAAGCATCATAGCCATAGCGCCAGCGCGTGCCTTCCGGGCTGATAACCCCGGTCAGCCGGTCTTGCGCATCCCAGCGGTAGCGCCAGGTCCGCGGCCGGTAGCCCCGGCGCTGTTCGGTTTTTTCTGTCCGCCGCCCGTTTTCATCGTAGCGATACGTGCAGGCGCCGTGCTGAATCACTCTGCCCGCCTGCTGGGTGTGGTAGCTCTGGCGCAGGTCTTCACTGAGCCGTTCCGGTACCCGTTTTTGGTAATGCAGATGCTGGCCGGCATCATACACAAACTGTTCGTCACAGGCTCGCGGCCCGCCAAACTGGGCGGTCACCACCTGGTCATTGGCATTGTAGCCGTAGCGCGTCTCGTCCCAGCGGGTGTCTTCAATGCAGGCCACGTTGTAGGCCGGGGTGTAATGCCAGTGGCGGGTGACCGCGCTGCCCCGCGGCGGGAAATGCGGGTCGGCCTCGTACAGCGTCTGTTTGAACCAGTCGGAGCTGCG
>NZ_JAJAFZ010000143.1:0-2913 GCF_025384895.1 Photorhabdus kayaii | reverse complement strand
TGCAGCAATTTCAGGTGTGGCGGCCACAATCTGGGCACCACCGGCTACTGCCATTCCTCCCGCAGAGACAATTAGGTTTCCATCAGCTATACCTTTAGCAATATTAGCCTTGCACGTCGTATCGCAGTCTGGTGTTTTACTTAACCAGAATCCAAGATCCGAGCCGGCTGCTGCGCCAAGGGCATTATTATCCGCAACAACTTTTTATGATTTCAGCTCAGTATTAATAAATGCTCCTGTTTTTTTCATTACTAAATCCTCTGCTAACGGTAGGTCTCTAATTAATTTTTCTATTGTTCCTCTAGGATATCGTTCTTCTTGGAATGTTTTTTCATAATTTGTTGTATAAATAAGACGATCTTCATCGCCATCAAAACCCAACCAAAAAATAAAGCCATAATCTGATAATTCAGAGGATAATGAGATAAAGTTCTCCGGTTCTCCTTCAGAAAAATCTAAATCAGACAATGGGATATTCCCAACATCTCGCAAGTTCTTACGCATTCCGTCTTCAAGGCTCTCTTTTAGTTCAGATATCACCATGTATAGATCCATTGTTACTCCTTTCCCTGGAACTAATGTGTCATTAATTATAAAATTAAACATTCCACTCGGTGAACACAGGACATCAATTTGCTCAATATGGATAGCAATTTGATAAGGATCTCCAATAATCATTTTATTTTCCACCCTTCTTGTTTTTGTAACCTAGACTTCACCTTTCCAGTTAATTCCAATTTATTTTTTGAGTCTCCAGTACTACCAGACCAATGGTAGACACCTGTATTATTTGGTGAAAATCTATGGATATGTCCATTGGAGTCTTTAGCATATCTATGTTTATCAGAATCTATAGATACTGAACCTTCAAAAATGCTCAAAGAGTCTCGTGGTTCAATACCAGCATTCGGTCTGAACCCTTGAGTTCCAGGTGTATGCTTAGAGTTAGATTCAATTTTTAGTCCATTACCTGCAACTGTTGTTTCGGGAATAGGTAATCTGTTATCCCGTCCTTCGGCCAAATAAGCTAAATTATCTTTCGTAACAACGCATTCCATTGCGAAGTTGATTACCGAACGCCGATTTTCCTAATGCCCTCAGTCAGTTACCACCCGTTTTTTCCGATGTGCGTTCACCGCCGAACCCAAAACCCCCTGACGCGCTTTTCGCCCCCGAAGGCCGGTTTTTCCCACCGGGCACTTGTTAGTGTCGCGTCTTTTTCAGCAACGGGTGAATGGTACCCCTGCGATGTTCTGATACACGGTGGCTTCGGGTTTTGCATGACCACACCCGGTCTTTGTTGCCATTACCCTGCAACAGCTGCAACTGGGGACACTGAGTACGAATACTCAACGGCTCTCCGTTGGTCTTGCGGTACAGGTAGCGCTCCCGTATCGGCCTCCTGATATCAGAGGTATAAAAGGACTGAAATTAGCGCAATGAGCAAGCCCTCTGCGCCAATCTGATCATTGAGATCAAATAATTAATACATCTATTTAAGCAATATCACCTTCTTCATATCGTAACTGAATATTAACAGGTGCAAGAATTTCTCCAACCTTTTCCAAAAAATCGGCACATTCATGTGGGATATGATACTTAAAATAAACTTCTATTAGCGTTTCACTTTTTCCACAGGAAGCAGGAAAGCTTTCGTATATCTCCCCGCTTTCAATAAAACGAATATAACTATTTATTTTTTCTTGTAGTTTCAGTAAATGTTCTTCTATCGAACCACTCCACGGTAAATGATCAGTTAGTCCTAGAACAACTAAGTTTTCATTGTTATTAGGTATACCTATCATATCTATTTTGTTCACGTCTTCTATAGACATATTAACTCCTTACTCAATCTTTAGAAGTAGGTCTGATGATGTCAACCTTGGTTGGCGGTATTTTGCTCCCTCCTTCAAAACCCGGTTTTCCTTTTCCAACGACAGTACCCCCCTTGGTTTCAAGTTCAGGAAAACCTTTCTTTTGATTTGTTGTTAATGGAGCAGTTGATGAGCTTTTACATTCAACACAGATAATGTTTCCTTCTTTATCTTTGCCTATCATGTCAACCCTTATTTTTGTATTACTCTCTGTTTTGACAGTAATTTCCTGTGCTGATTCAACTTTATCAACTTTGAATTTATCGTAAGTAGATTGTTCAAATTCTTTACCTTTCTCGTAATTCTGTTGTGCTTGTGAGCCAGAATTAGGTGATTGAACTCTTGTCTTCACGCCATTTTCAAACGTATAGTACCCACCATTGTGACTATAAATAGTGTTTCCTGATGCGTCTACTTTTCCAGTGTTATTATAAACACCATCTTTTGGCCCAGTAACTGAATTTCCTTTTGGGGTATAACCAGTAGGTAATGTTGCGCCTTTTCCGACTACATTTATAGAAGTTCTATTAGTTTTTGCCCCAATAGCCCCGACCGCAGTCTCCAGCAACATCAGGTTCCGCTGCTCTTCCTTCACGTACTGCGCCGCATCCGCTTTGGACAAGCCCGATTTTTCCAGCTCTTTTTGACGCAGTTCCGTGTTAAAGAACCCGGAGAGGGGTCCGCTGCCGCCATTTAACCAGCTGCTCTGCTCTGAACGACCTATCTTGTCATTGGCACGGTATCCCGATACCGCCAGTTCTTTACCCAACTCATGGTTGATGAATGCCAGTTCTTCACGACTCAACTCACCATTCAACGCCATCTGTTTCAGGCTGTTGATGGTTGCATCACTGGCCTGTCGATATTCCGTCCAGACCCCTTTACGGCAGCTGTCATCCTGACACGATGCCAGTTTACCGCGCATGTCCTCCACTGACGGCAAGCCTTTATCCAGAATGCGCTGGCTCAGCTCCTTAGCCTTGCCGCACGCTTCCGGTGACAGCGTGCGGCAATCACCCAGATTTCGCGAGGCCAGCGC
>NZ_JAJAFZ010000142.1:0-2914 GCF_025384895.1 Photorhabdus kayaii | reverse complement strand
CCTGCATGCCCCGGGATTTTTCCGTCGAGGTGGTATAGCCGAGTTCATCGGCGACCGACGCGTGGGAAAATGACAGGGTTGTCGTGTCTTCCAGCGCTAACAGGCAACGATAACGTTGAGCGTGAGCGACGGTGGCGGTAAATCCGGCTTCGGCGATGGCCTGAGGCGCAATGGCGGAATTTCGGGTCAGTCGGTAGGCCGCTTCAACATCGGCAGGAGAGTCAAGAGATTGCACGAGCGATTGTCCTATATGGTTAGCCAACGAACAGGCCACTTTCACCAGGCGGTTGGTACGGCGTTTATCACCTAATTCCGCATGTTGAAACGTGTCATTTGCCCATTGTTCAGCGCAGGTTGAAAACATAAAGATTACCTCAAGTCGTGTTTGTTATTGAGATCAATCTATGAGGAAAAAGTTCAATAACGAGGGGGCAGGTTAAAATATTTGTGTAGGAAAGACAGGCCCGGCCCAGGGCTGGGTGACGCGTATCCAGCAGGAGCTGTGGTCGTTGCTCCGGCCGTAGCGGTCCCAGAGGAATTGCAGGCGGACGCGGCCGTAGGCGTCGCAGTAGATTTCTTCGCCGGCCGGGCCGACCACGTTGGCTATCTGCGGGCCCTCCATCGCCGGTTTGGGTAACGGGGCCGGGCGCCAGTGCTGATGGTCGGCAATGAAGGTGAAATCGTTGCGCAGGGTGGTGCCGCTCTCCCCGGCGGCCTGTTCCAGCGCCTGCGGCTGACTGCCATGATGGGTGACGCCGACCAGCTGCCAGCACCGGTTGAGGTCAGGCCGGGGATGGCCGGTCAGGGTGAACAGCACGCCGGGCTGCATCGTCGCGGCATTACTTTCACCGTCACCGGTCAGGGCATTGTTGCGCAGCGCTTCCAGCCGGTAGCGGGCGAAGTCGGCGCCGTGCTGTGTATCTTTAAAGCGGCCGGGAAAATCGAAGTGTTCATAGCCGGTATGCTGGAGGTTCTGCTCCCGCATCTGATGACGGAACTCCGCCGCCCAGGCCGGGTTTTTGAAGGTGTAATCTTTGAGCTCGACCACCGCCGGCCGTACCTGCGCCTGGCGGGTCAGCCGGGTAATGCACAACTGCTGGGCCTGTTCAGCGTCGTCGGGGTGATAGGGCAGCACCGGGCCGTTGACCACGGCGCCCGCATCGTCGGCAAACACCAGGGTGTTTTTATGGCCGGTGAATTCAAAGAAGTAAAAAATCCCCTCTTCGGCGGTCAGGCGTTGCAGAAAGTCAAAATCGGTTTCGCGGTACTGGACGCAGAACTCCCGTTCCGGGTGGGGGTTGCGCAGGCTGAACGCCACATCCCGCACGCCGTTCTCTTTGAGCAGGGTGGTGAGGATGGTTTTGATATCCTGCTGCTGAAAAATCCGGGCATTCTGGCGCAGGGTGGCGCGCCACATATCGGGCCGGATGGTCATGTCATAGCGGGTCTGATGTTTGCCGGTATTGCCCTGGACAAAACTGGCGACCATGCCGGTGACGGCGCGCTCGACGTTGCCGGCGCGCAGGATGGTGAGGGTGGCGCTTTTGTCGAGGACGGCGGCGAAATCAATCGCCGGGTCGGCACTGGCTAAACTGACGGTCAGCGTGAACGGGGTGGAGAGGGCCTCGTGCAGGGTAAAGCCGGCCACCACGAAGGTGTGCGGCGGCAGTCCGCCGGCGGTGAGGGTAAACTGTAACCCGCCGGCGCTTTGGGGACTCAGCCGGTCAGCGATTTGCTGAGCGAGGCTGGCGGCGCCGGCGGTTTTTTTCTGGAATGACATATAAGGGTTCCTTCTCTGAATTTACGGGCGGGGCGGCCCGGGGAGTGGGGTCAGCCCGGCGGCTTGCTGCAACGCGTAATACTGGCTGAGCAGGGCGTTAAACCGGTCGTCGGTCTTTTTTATCAGCGCCGGTGAGACGCTCTCACCCTGTTCGACGGCGGCGGAAAGCTGGCGCAGCAGCTCTTCCAGCGGGACGTCACGGTGGTGGCTGTGCTGGATTTGGTAAATCGCCGTTTTCAGGTAAGAGAGGGTGAAACTGCCCCGGTTGCGCTCCTGCTCTAGGATGTTGTCCGCCAGTAACTGGAGCTGATGCCGGGTCTGCTGCCAGCTGCCGGAGACCGGCGCGTTTTCCCGCCGGATGGACTGTAACTGCTGCCAGCGCTGCGTTGCCCGCTGCTGCCGGCGGTCCTGCGGCCAGGTTTTTTGCGCCATGCCGGTCAGCTGCTCAGCCTGTTGCAGCACCACCAGCGGCGAGGCGTCCGCTAACCGGGTTAACTGCTGGGCATAGGTTTGCAGGTCGGGGCGGTACAGCCAGGCCAGTCTGGCCCCGTCCGGGGTGTCAGTCAGGGCGGTGAGCTGCTGTTGCAGCGGCCGGTAAAGGCCCAGCCAGCTGCCGGTCAGGACAAACGCCCCCAGTAAGAGACCCAGGCCGAACCCCTGTAGTGCGCTCATCGGCCGCGGGGGCGGCGCAGGGAAACGGACCTGGACTTTGGGCTGACGGCGGTCGTATTCCGCGTCGCCGCCGGGGTCCGGTTCAGACGGCGCCGGCGCGGTTGTCTCGGCCAGGTAAACCAGCGGCGGCATCTGCGCCGGTCTGGCGGCGGGTTTGGGCAGGATACGGGGCTGTTCCAGTTTTTTGGCGGTGTTCTGGAAGAACCACAACAGGTTGTCGACCTTCGGCAGGCGTTTCAGGTCGGACTGCTGGAGCCGGTCGACTATCAGCTGTAAGGCCCGCTCGGCCCGGTAAATCATCCGCAGGTCACGGGCGGTGTAATCGTACTGGCGTAAGGCGTGGCCGCTGCGGGTGTTAAACCAGTCCAGCATCTCGGCGCGGACCGCCGGCTGCGGCGGCCACAGTTCATCCCACTGGCTGACTATCACCCCGGCCAGCAGCTCACAGCCTTCGGTAAACCC
>NZ_JAJAFZ010000141.1:0-2987 GCF_025384895.1 Photorhabdus kayaii | reverse complement strand
CTTGCCATCTAACCCTTTACCGCCAATAGTGATTTGGCCTGTTTTAACCTCCAATGCTTCCAACGCGTCCTGTTTATCAAATTGGGGTTTACCCGTGGTCAGTGTTGCACTCGAAGTATTAATAAAACCACAGCCATCACAAGTAATGCCGTTGGGGTTGGCAATCATCATATTGGCTTTATGGCCGAAAATCTCCAACTGGCCTTGCAGGTTAGATTGTCCGCTGCCGGTCACTTCATTAATAATCAGTTCCGCCGCTTTTCCATGCAGATTAGGGTTAGCGTTAAGTTGCCCGGCCAGTTGCGATTGAGCCGCTTGCGTGGCGTTATTAAGCACAGCACCTTGAGTGGCGACATTGAACTCTTTATAGGTGTTGTGGGATATCCCCGCGTCATTCGGCGTGGCAATATTGACAACCGGGACATTGCCCTGATTTTGTACCTGCGTATGGTTATTATCCGGTGTGATCCCCGCGGCAATCGCCGGGTGAAGCGGCTGAATGGCGGTAAGGTAAATTAAAAGATAACTCGTGCCTCTCGCCACCGAGCTGTTGCGTTTACTCATCATACTATCCCTTTTGTTTAATTTAAGTGTTACAAAGTCAGTGATGCTGACCAATAAGTGACCCAGTGATCCGGTTTTAGGTGATCAGGGTGAATGAGGGGCTTCCCAATAGTGATGGTTTGGTTGAATCCAGGGTGAGTCAGTGATAAGCCCAGAGCCGCGCCGGTGACATTGCCGCCCTCGATTTGTCCGGTTTTTTTCTGTAACCAGCCAGTATCCAGCGCTCCGGTTAAAATGAGTTCGCCTGGAATAGGAAGTTTTGATACCCGCCAGTTTAGCTCGTTGCGCCAATATCCGCCGCGGTTGCCGGTGAGATATTGTTCTTTGAATCCCCGAACGGAATATTGTCCGCCCAGTGAGAGACGTTCGCTGGCGTAAAGGTTGTCTGGCGTGGTCTGGCCGTAAATCGATGACAGGTAATAAATGGAGTCTGTGACAGGCATGAAATAGCTGGCGCTAAGGCTGAATTTGCGAAATTGACTACGTGGCGCATCTGAGAAACGCGGATCGTCTTTGGTGGCGCCAAATGCTTGTAAACCGTGGCTTACCGTCGGGTTGAAAGTGACATAGCTTCCTGCCAGCACAGTACTGTAATTAACGCCAAGGTTGATTGTGCTCAGTGTCGGGCTGCTGATGGATAATGTTTCTTTTGCCAGTAAATTGGTGGTCCGACGGCGTGTCAGCCCCATATCCAACGCCAGTTTCTGTTTTCCATCACGATATAACGTCCGGTTTACTGCCAGCCGGTGAGTCTGACTGTCGCCGGTGTAGCGATAGGTTTGTGAACCCGTCGGGATATTCTGAAAAGAATCATTCCATGCATATTGATAACTGAATAACCAGTAACCATAAGGAATCGTCACATTGGCAGAGAGGCTGCGGCTTTGATGGCTATTGCGGAAGTCACTGTTACGGCTGGCGGATAATGACCACTGATCAGCAAGATGTAATGGATTATCCAGATTCACGCTGGTATTGATTTGCCCGGCGCCGGTACTTCTTTGACCACTGTTATCCGCTCCCAAACTGGCACTAATGGGTAAGCGAATCGATGTTCGTTTTAAAATAACCGTGGAATAACCCGATTGTTTTCCCGGCTGAATATCAATGGTCACTTGTTGAGACGGCAGGCGATTTAAACGCTCCATGCCTTGTTCAATATCTCGCAGGTTAAGCGTTTTACCCACTATGCTCGGAAAAGCCATTTTCAACGAGAGAGGTGTTTCACCGTCCAGGCTGACTGATTCAATTTTGCCTTCATTGACCGTAATAATGAGAATACCGGAGGATAAATCCTGTGCGCTGAGTCTGGCTTGGGAAGTGACATAACCCCGTTCAATATAGGCATTAGTGGTTTTTCGTACCAATGCATTAATGTCCTGCAAAGATAAGCAGTGGGATAAATAAGGGCGTGTTAAGTGCTGTTTGACTGATCGAGGCAGGCTTTTTGCACCGTCAAATTCAATTCGGTGAATGGTGTGGCAGATAGATCCTGCTGTACTCGGTGCTACATCGGGTGATGGAGGTAAAGTGATGTTGTTGCGCAGCGTTTCCCTTTGCTGTTGGGCTTGTTGCAGTAATGCTTTTTGTTGTTGCGTGATCGTTTCTTGAGCCGCAGGGCTGATCGGTGTTGAGGCATAGAGCAGTTCAGAAATTGCCAGCAGGATAAGTCCTGTCAGGCTTCGGTGATAAAGAAAACGGCTTCCCATAAATAATCTTAATAGCTTGATAATAACATTATTAAACTATTCTAATGTGGTATTATTTTATTGTCTGAATGGATAGTGTAAAATGTGATCGAGATCGGTTATTTAATCCTGATAATGGGGAATTTAATATATTAAATTCCACAAAGTGGCGATAGGGCTGGAGATATTATCTCCTTACTTCAACTCTAGCTCTTTCAGTTTTCGTGTAATAGTATTGCGTTCCCAACCTAGCAATCGTGCAGCATCTGCGTGAGCATTATCCGATAGCCAAAGTGATTGGTTGAGGCGGTGAATCAAACTTTGCTGAAATCGGAAAAGAGGGTGAAGCAGCGGAAGCCTGCCGCGGTATTGGGATTTTTCCGGGTAATTCCAGTCATTATGCTGATTTTCTGGATTTACTTCCTGTTACCAGTGATGCTTGGTATGGAAATTCCAGAAATTACCACCGTAGTTTGCGCTGCTAAAAGATACATCTCTGGCTTATATCGCTGGAGTTCTTTCATTATTTTAATTTCCTATATAAGTAAAGAATTATTGCATTTATAACTATCGATATTATTGATGATATTATGGAAAATAATGTAATGCCGTCAAAAATATTGAAAGATTTGAATACAAAAATACCTACTAATGGATAAGATAAACAGACGAAAAAAGAAAAAAGTAATAGATACTGAATTTGCTTGCTGATGTTATCTTTCCTTACGTGATTAT
>NZ_JAJAFZ010000140.1:0-3265 GCF_025384895.1 Photorhabdus kayaii | reverse complement strand
ATATTAATCTTGTTATCGTTAACTAAGATAGCCATTTTAATATCCTATTTTTTTTGAATAGCCCGTTCATTAGTGAATGTACCTGTTCTTTGCCCCATAAGATCAAACTGGGTTCCTCCACCTTTATAGCCAAACAGACTATTTGCGGAACCTACTCTCATCTTAGTACCTGCTTTAATTTCAACATCCGCAACGTATTTTGGTTCATATGGCAAAGCAAATTTTTCTTGAATTTGTTTGCTACTTAATCCCTTTATATCTTCGGCTCTCATCATCCATCCCCCTCTCATTTGTGAATTAGTACCGTCATAGACTCTAACAAATTTCGTGTTAGCTGCTAATTCAAATTCTTTTACTGTAGTTCCTGGAGTATATGGAGGTTGTTCATATCCTTGATTTTTCCACCAATTATTTACTTCTGCTGCTGTTACTTCTTTAATGGGCTTTTCAGGGAGTCGTCCAGAAGTACTTTTGCCCTCATTTATAGATGAAATCGTCGTCTTATTTCCAGTAATACTCTTATCAGTCAGAGAACTTTCTTTCCCCTCAATCACTTCTGTTGACCGATACTTACTTAAAGACAAAAACGCTTTCGCTGCTGCAAACTGTATCAGCTTCGCTTCACTGGTAGGTATCCCTCCGGCAACAATTTCCGCCGCTTTCTGTGGAGTCATCTGCTCATTTGATAACACGACATCCAACGGAACACCAAAGAAGTTACCCCACGCAATAATCAGACCTTTTGCCGGGTCTTGACCATCCGGGACTTGTCCTTTCAGGTAGTGAGTCAAGGCAGCATTTATTTCTTCAGGTGTTGCCCCGGATTGAGCCATTTTTTGAGCCAGTGAACCCGCTCCTTCAAAATGTTTAGCCCCTTCGGAACCAAACAGATTTCCCATGCTAAGGGCATTATTATCCGCAACAACGCATTATCACTTAGTGAACAATGGGTTATTGCTTATAATTGCGTAAATTTCATCTGTTATTGGGTCTATATCTTCCCCATATTGGCCTCTATCCCCCATCATTCTGAAATCATTCATAATATATTTGTATAAATTCTTCATACCATTACTTGCTTTGTTCTCAAGAATATTAATGGATTTTATTAAGTATGCATAAGATGACTCTCCATTTCCTGATTCTTTTAAATACGTAACAACTTGCTTCAACAGGGATATTAATCTTGCGATTTCTATCATATCTTTATTTGTTGACATTTTATTTTCCTTTATTTGTTATTTGATCTGGAAATGCTTTCTTAAATTCTTCGTAAGTGTAAACATTACCTGTTTTTCCATCTCGTATTGATTTAATCCAATCCATAGGGTAATTCCGTGGCAGTAGAATTTGATCGGCTCCACCTATGTATTTAGGATTATTACTCAAAGGTGGTTGTTCCCCAACAGAACCAATGTTTAGCTTAGTATCTTTGGGTACTTCTATCTCAGCCTCAAATCGAGTTGTACTCCAGTTTTTATAGACAGCAGTTTCATTTCTACCCGCATTTTGTGTGGTTGTTGCGTAACCACCATCTAATTTGGCTTGATCATTAACACCACCAAATTTTCTAAATAATGTTACAGGTTCTTGTGTAATAACAGTTTCATATTTTCCAGCCTTAAATGTCGAGGACACACTTGTAGGTAAATGTTCCTTATCTACTATAACTATACTCTTATCTATTTTCGTTCCTAGTGAAGCTTTGGAATTAACATTTGTATGCGAGATGTTTTTATCAGCACCAAGGGCCATTTCTCCAATTTTCGCTGTCTGTGCTTTTTCTTTCATCAAATTATCAATCGTTGAACTACTTTTTCTATCAACAGCTTCTATCGATTGATATTTGCTCAAAGACAGATATGCTTTCGCGGCTGCAAACTGTATCAGCTTCGCTTCACTGGTAGGTATCCCTCCAGCAACAATTTCCGCCGCTTTCTGTGGCGTCATCTGCTCATTTGATAACACGACATCTAACGGAACACCAAAGAAGTTCCCCCACGCAATAATCAGACCTTTTGCCGGGTCTTGACCCTCAGGGACTTGTCCTTTGAGGTAGTGAGTTAAGGCTGCGTTGATTTCTTCGGGTGTTGCCCCGGATTGAGTCATCTTTTGAGCCAGTGACCCTGCGCCTTCAAAATGTTTAGCGCTTTCGGAACCAAACAAACTTCCCATGCTAAGGGCATTATTATCCACCGAATTCTTCCCGGCCTGCGCCCCGGTGAGGGCGCTGGCGGTGGAGTCACCGGCAATACCGCCTGCTAGCGTGGAGCTGATTAAATATTACCCCGGTGGACTCATGCTGCCCTCCTAGCTTTGTAAAGGCTGGATCGTTGTTTAAAAGCCACTTAATACTACTTGCCCTTCTGTATAACTTTTAAGAATCCTACTGCTTATTTCAAATATACACTTAGTAAAATCGCTTATTGTTAGATTATATCCCTCATCTGTGATATTAATTTTTCCCAGAAAACGCAATGCTATTTCATTAGAAAATATTATGTTAAAGCTCTCACTGGTTTCCTCAATTTTCTCAATAATATATTGATTATCAAAGGGTCTACCATAAGGGCCATCAGGGAGAAAGAAGTAAAGTGATTTTTTCTCTTTTACCCAATTTTCAACTATTTCTTTTGTGTTCATTTCTTAATTATCCAGTTATTGTCTAGTGATGGTAAAAATATTTGCGTACCACCACCATGTAACGTTGGTTGAGTCCCTTTAGTTCCAATTTGTGCTGCCGCTGGCCCTTCATAATACTTAGTACCTTTGGGGATCTTTATAATGGCTTGGTTTTTAAAAGTATTACCCCATTCAGGTAAAACAGCACTATCCAGTTGAGATTGTAGAGGTCCTTTTGATGGCTGAGGAGTCCAAAAGCGACCATCAACTTTAGCAGAGCCGCCATAATCTCTGAAAAAATACATATCTGTTTCTGCGACTTTTTCAGTATAACTTCCACTTCTGAACGTTGAAGCAGGAGCTCGCAAATCATTGGGGTTTCCTAATGGGCCAATTTCATGCGGGCCATAAGATTTTATAGTTTTTGATACTCCTTGTTCTAAGTTCTTCGAGACATTCTTCACCACATTAGCCGCTACAGCTTCGGATTTTGCTGCCACTGCCTCTGCCGCAGTTTTACCCACACCTATTACGCCGGCTGCGCCCACACCACCCGGCGTTAATGCTTCTGCGACCTGAATACCTGCATTATTTAGACAAATTGTTGGCGCAGCTTTACATCCTTCCAGTGCAGCTCGTGCCA
>NZ_JAJAFZ010000014.1:0-86105 GCF_025384895.1 Photorhabdus kayaii | reverse complement strand
TAAACAAATTTTCTCACCTTTTAAGGCGCGGATTCGCGCCTTTCTAGCAATATCCATAATACTCAAAACTGCTTTTGTGCCTTTGGCCCCAGATTAAACTTAAAAAAATAGTGGGTTTTCAATTTTTTGATAACTATCGCTGTTAATTAATCATAACTATTTATTATTGCTCACAGAAAAAGCGTGACTACCCAGGAGCAATAACATGAGTGTTAAAGGTATTACCCCGCAGGAACTCGCGGACTATGGAATCCATGATGTTAATGAAATTATTTATAATCCAAGCTATGAGTTGTTATTTTCAGAAGAAACCAAACCTTCACTCGAAGGCTGCGAGAGTGGCACTCTGACCAACCTGGGGGCTGTGGCTGTCGATACAGGGATCTTCACGGGGCGTTCCCCCAAAGATAAGTACATTGTTCGTGATGATGTCACCCGTGACACCGTATGGTGGGCTGACCAGGGAAAAGGTAAAAATGATAACAAGCCATTACAGCAGGAAACATGGACATACCTGAAAGGCTTGGTAACTAAACAGCTTTCAGGCAAACGTTTGTTTGTAGTTGATGCTTTCTGTGGTGCTAATGCAGATACACGATTGAAAGTCCGCTTTATCACAGAAGTTGCGTGGCAGGCCCACTTTGTTAAAAACATGTTTATCCGTCCGTCAGATGAAGAGTTGGCTGAGTTCAAACCAGATTTTATTGTGATGAACGGTGCAAAATGCACCAACCCGCAATGGCAAGAGCAGGGTTTGAACTCTGAAAACTTTGTCGCGTTTAACCTGACAGAGCGTATACAGCTTATTGGTGGTACCTGGTACGGTGGCGAAATGAAGAAAGGGATGTTCTCTATGATGAACTACCTGTTGCCACTGAAAGGAATTGCTTCGATGCACTGTTCTGCCAACGTGGGTGAAAAAGGGGACGTTGCGGTTTTCTTCGGCTTGTCTGGTACAGGTAAAACCACACTTTCTACTGATCCAAAACGTAAGCTGATTGGTGATGATGAGCACGGTTGGGATGATGACGGTGTATTCAACTTTGAAGGTGGTTGTTACGCGAAAACCATCAATCTGTCCAAAGAAGCGGAACCTGATATCTACAATGCGATTAGACGTGATGCGTTGCTGGAAAATGTTACTGTACTGACAGATGGCACGGTTGATTTCCATGATGGTTCAAAAACTGAAAACACCCGTGTTTCTTATCCTATCAACCATATTGAAAACATTGTTAAGCCGGTTTCCAAAGCGGGCCATGCAACTAAGGTCATCTTCTTGACTGCGGACGCATTTGGTGTGTTACCTCCGGTATCTCGTTTGACACCCGAACAGACTCAATATCACTTCCTATCTGGTTTTACGGCAAAATTGGCAGGTACCGAACGTGGTGTGACTGAACCAACACCTACATTTTCTGCTTGTTTTGGTGCCGCATTCCTGACTTTGCATCCAACCCAATACGCGGAAGTCTTGGTAAAACGTATGCAGGCCGCAGGTGCTAAGGCTTATCTGGTGAATACTGGCTGGAATGGGACGGGTAAACGAATCTCGATTAAGGATACCCGTGGGATCATTGATGCCATCTTAAATGGTGATATTGAAAAAGCTGATACCATTACATTACCTATTTTCGATCTAGCGGTTCCGACAGCGTTACCGGGTGTGGATACCGATATTCTTGATCCACGTAAGACTTATGCAGATAAATCTCAATGGGAAGAGAGGGCGAAAGATTTGGCTCATCGCTTTGTCGACAACTTTGATAAATATACCGATACACCGGCGGGAGAAGCTTTAGTGAAAGCAGGTCCTAAACTGTAATTGTGAATTTTTTAGCCTCATCCGTTAGGGTGAGGCTTATTTGATATTTATATTGGAGGAAGGTCAAACAACAATATTTCACTATCACTGCTGCTGCTAAGTTGAATATTGACTTCATCTCGAATAGCCAGACCATCGCTGGTGGTGGCTTTGACGCCATTAACCGTCACTTCGCCACGAATGACTTGTATCCAAATATAACGGCCTTTTTCTGCGACATATTCGGCGGTTTCGTGATCCTCAAGTACCCAACGCCATAAAGTCATATCCTGAAATACTTTTAGTGAACCACCCCGCGCATCAGGCGAGAGCACCAGTTGGCGGCCTTGTACATCATCAAAGCGACCTTGTTCGTAGCGCGGTGTTAAACCCGTTTTACTTGGGATGATCCAAATTTGATACAGATGCAATTGGCGATCACTGTTCGGATTGTATTCTGAGTGGCGAATGCCGGTACCTGCGCTCATAATTTGGAATTCACCAGCAGGTACTCGCTCTTTATTTCCTATACTATCCTGGTGTTCAACGGCGCCAGAAAGAACATAGGTCAGTATTTCCATATCCTTATGCGGATGGGTACCAAAACCTTGACCTGCTTTGATGAAATCTTCATTAATGACTCTCAATGCTGAGAAATTCATAAAATTAGTATCGTAATAGCTGGCAAATGAGAAGGTATGCCAACTAGTTAACCAGCCATGATCGGCATGGCCGCGATCTGATGCTTTGCGTAAATGGATCATATTTAAATCTCCTCAATGGTTTTTACAGTCTAATTGAGAAGAGATAGCATTAAAGCTTAAAAATCTGACTTAAAAATTCAAATATTTTAAACAAAGGGTGACTGGATTAATTAATAAAAAGAAGCCAGCACTTGGCTGGCTAAAGTAAACACTGGAAGCAATGTGAGCAATGTCGTGCTTTCATCTGTACCCTGAAGGCAGTTCATCTGAAAGCGATACGAATGATAATAATTATCACTATCGATTGTAAAGTGTTTTTTCTGGTCAAATATAGAATAATGGTGAGGATTTATCTTAACTATTTGATAAATATTGCTATTTTTTTAGATATCGGTGTGATGTCCAAGGGAAAGAAAACCCTTTCATCGAGTCGATTTATTAGGTGATTACCTTAGATTATTCAGTAAATTTGACATGATATTAAGAGCCTTGACAGGGGTCACCGAAACTCTTATCTGGGGTCTATCTATCGAAATAATTTGATCAGGGGCATGAAACATGCTTAGACAAAATAAGCTAGAGCTGGAGTTTCATTTACCATAGGCAACTATTTATTTTAAGAAATGTTTTGATGAAATAATTACGCTATAACGAATTTTAATATGCTGCTCGATGCCAAATGTTCTCTAAAATTCAACTCATTCTGTTTAATAGCCGTTTCTTTTATATATTCTGACTGTACTTTAACGTCATGAAAGATATCTTTTCAGGTAATCATATGTGGCATTTTTTAGCGTGGGTTGTGTTAACAGGTTTGACTATTTTGGGAATGATTAATCATTCACTAAATCAGAATTATCAACAACAAACAGTTTCATTTAATATTCTTTATCGAGAGCTGAGTGAAAAGCTGGCACAACATGACGCGATTGTATCACTAACGGATACTAATATCGAATTAGATCAGCTACAGGAAAATTTTCCACAAATCGTCGGATTACAAGAGATGCCAATGAATGTATTAATATTCCCTATAATCAGTGAAGAGGGAGAGGGAAGATATTGGCTTAATAGTAAACGCGATAATATCCGGTTATTAATAGATCTTAATATCTTAATGAAAGATCTATCATTATTTTCACAATTTCGAATGGTACAACTGGATTGGAATAATCGCCCATTGATTACGTATGGACTGGAGAAAGAGCACTATTTTTGGAACTGGGAGAAAAAGTTAACCAATCGTTTTCAGCCTTTTGTGCTTAAAGTGGGTAACGATCAACAATGGTCTAAAATTCCGTGGGGTTATATTGCTTGTCTGAGTTTTTTATGGGCAGTGATTATCTGTTTTATCTTTTTAATTCAGAAGAATAAAAGATTGAGGAAAATTGCTGATTTACGAGCACATTTCTTTGAATTTACTCGCTTAAATACAATGGATGAAGTGGCAACAGGTGTTGTTCATGAATTAAATCAGCCTTTGACGGCAATTATGAGTTATAACCAAACCGCATTGCGGTTAATGAAAAAGCAGCAATATGATAAAGTAACGTTAATACTGGATTCATCAATTTTGCAAACTCAACGAATCGCAAATTTATTAACGCAGTACCGTCAAAAACTGACGACGGGTAGTATTATTTTACAATCTGTAAATATTTTACCGATATTAGGTCGAGTTGAGATATTGCTCGAAAATGAAATTAAGGCGGGTAAGATTAAGATAATAAAACATATTTGTGATGAATTGCCAATGATATCTGCCGAGCCATTGTGGATTGAGCAAATATTTCACAATTTAATCAGTAATGCTATTCAGGCGCAGCAAGGTCAAAGTCGGTCAGAATATCAAAATTGGATCCGCATCGATATCGCCTATATTAATGAAATGATAAAAATCATGATAACAGATGGTGGTCCTGGACTAAGTGATGAAGCTTTAAAAAACGTATTTATTCCATTCTTCACAACACGTCAACAAGGTATGGGGCTGGGAATGACGTTAACAGAAACATTAATTCATAAACTTGGTGGTGATATTAATGCTGAAAATTGTGAAACAGGAGGAGCGCGTTTTATTATTTGGTTACCAACTAATAAAGGTAAGGAGAAGTAATGGCGGCAGTGATTTATCTTATTGATGATGATGAAGCGATCCGTGACTCATTATCTATGTTATTAGAAACAATGAATTGGCAGGTAATTTCATTTCCTGGTGCGCAAGAATTTCTTGATGAAATTGGCAGTAAGAATATTGCAGCGCTTCAGGGGTGTATTTTATTGGATATTCGTATGCCGGGAAAACCTGGATTGGCATTGCAGGACGATCTTTTAAAACTCAATAGTACATTACCGGTTATTATCATGACAGGACACGGAAATATTGATATTTGTCGTCGTGCTTTTAAGAACGGTGCTTTCGAGTTTTTAACCAAACCTATTGATGCAGATTTACTCATTGAAACAGTATCAAGTGCATTATTATTTCATCAGAAAGTATTTAAGCAACGTCAGATATATGAGCAGTTAAAAGCTAAATTTAGCCAGTTATCTGAACGTGAAAGGGAGGTGATGAAAATTATTTTGGAAGGTAAAACCAGCAAACAAATTGCTCAACAGTTATCATTATCACCACGTACTATTGAGGTTCATCGAGCCAATATATTTCATAAATTGGATATACATTCTTTACCGCAGTTAGTCAAAGAGTATGAATTATTTAAGTCATTTTCTTATGACTAAGTATTTCTACTGAGTCGAATAAGTAATTGGACGAATAGCTATAGCCGATAAATCTCATTAAGTTAGAACAGGATAATTCATCAACTTAAACTTAATGAGGTTTACCTATGAAACATTCTCTTTTCTATACTGTCCTGGCAGCAGGTTTATTCGCTCAATCTGCTTTTGCTTCATCATTAATTACTGAACGTAATATTACTCTTGAGGTAGCGAATAAATTAGCTTCTGAGGCAATTCAGTCCTGTAAATCGAATAATTATAACGTGGCGGTTTCTGTTATTGATAAAAGTGGGGTTTTAAAAGCGGTTCAGCGTATGGATAAAGCCGGGTTGCATACCGTTGAGGCGAGCAAAATGAAAGCTTATACTGCGTTATCTACTCAGAGAACATCAGAGGACGTAATGAAAACCGCACAATCAAATCTTGGTGCTCAATATTTAGGGGATATTCCAGGTTTCCTATTACTCGGTGGTGGTGTTCCTGTTAAATCTGGTGATGAAGTGATTGGTGCAATTGGTATTGGTGGTGCACCGAGTGGTTCTTTAGACCAACAGTGTGCTCTTGATGCAATTCAGAAAATTTCATCAGAGTTATCTTAATCATAATGATTTATAAAATGTACGGGATAACGATAATGAATTAAATATCTATTTCTACTTATGATTAAAATATTCGTTATGTTGATATTAGGAATATGGAATTTAGGTTTAATATCTTTCATTATCGTAATTTGCATAGAGGCAATAACTGGAATTAAATTATTGCCTTTCATTGATTTTGTTTATGGTTAATAGGTCATATTTAGCCTCAGTTTTATTTTAAAATAGCAATTTTATAATAAATATATTCTTGGATAATATATATAATTAGTTCTGTTGTTGATTTTATAATAATATTGCAAATTAAAATATTGTAATAGGCATTTGGAAAATTTATTGAATTGAATGTTATTTCAATTTAGTTAGCTCTATAGATATTCTTCTAGATTATCATTCTATACCCTATGGATTTCAAGATGCATCGCGACGGCAAGGGAACGAATCCCCGGGAGCATAGATAACTATGTGACCGGGGTGAGTGAGTGCAGCCAACAAAGAGGCAACTTGAAAGATGACGGGTATATAACACTATAATATCGCTATCTCTATAGTTCATATCCTGTCATTTAAGTTGTTTATAAAACCCTATTATATTACGATTCTAAATTATAATGGAAAACCAATTTTAATCTTAACAGCTTCTCATAGTGATGAGTTTGGCTTTAATTGGGATGAAAATATAAATGGACGTAGAAGGACAAACTTTACGCAGGTGTAGGTCCTGTAACAAGTTACACTTATATCTAATGGAATAATACAAATAAATTCACACTAGGCTTATGTAATAAAAGATTATTACATTATTATCGTGCGCAATATCACGAAAAAGTATCTCCTCCTAACGTCTCCTCCCTCTTAGTATCAAAACTAGGAGGATGCTGACTCATCTGAGACATTATTTAATATTTCATTCCTATTTTATTAACAATAATATCGGCGACGATTTATTTCTATTAAAAAGGTCTGATTATGGTAGCTCCCTTCTGGAAAAGGGCTTACCTAGCCCTATTAAGCAGCACATTCGTTTTGCTACTGGCTAGCTGTGATAACAATCGTTCTTTACCCAAAACCCCGGAGGAACCGATGGCGCATATCCCTAATAAAATACCCAGTGAAGCTGCTACTGCTGGCAATTTTCAGGCAGTGATCCACTTGGTGGACATTGCTAAATTAAGTCAAAGCCCAACAACGAACCGTGACTACAGTACCAACACCCTCTACTTATGGAACGATAAAAATTGTGATGCCTTGGCTTCCCCTTCATCAAGCTGGAACGACACCAGTGCAACTCCCACGGGTAGCGATAGTTATGGGCCTTACTGGGTGATACCGTTAACCAAGAACGAGGGCTGTATCAATTTTATTGTGCGTGATGGTAACAACAATAAATTGATCGACAGTGACCTGAAAGTCTCCTTCTCCGATTTCAGTAATCGTACCGTTTCTGTGATACCCGGCAATTATCAAATTTATGGCAGTCGTGCAGCAGCCTTTAATTCTGTGTTTGGTGTTTCTCAGGCTTCGGCACATTGGGTCGACAACCAGACGTTGTTATGGTCGGGTGGAGCGGATAAGCCTGATGTCCGCTTATATTACAACCGGAATGGCAAGGTGGAAGCTAATGATGAAGGGAACTTCATCGATAGTTATCTGACGTTAACGCCGACGACGCTGAGCCAGAAGACGGCTGAGCGATTCCCGCACTTGAAGAAATTAACAGCGTTCCGCCTACCAGAGGACACGGATGTTGATACACTGCTTACCGGTAATCTGGTGGCGTTGGCTACCAATGAAACTGGCTTGCTATTGTCGGCTACTCAAGTACAAACGGCTGGTGTGCTGGACGACCGCTTCGCTAATGCTGCTGACACACTGGAATATGGAGCGTTAATCAACGATACCGGTGTTACCTTCCGTTTGTGGGCGCCTACTGCTCAACATGTTGGGTTGGTTATCTATGATGCAAATAAACAGGTCATTGCCAATCATGCAATGAATCGTGATCCTGTTAGTGGTTCCTGGTCATGGCAAGGTGATAAAGAGCTGGTTGGTGCTTACTACCGCTATGCTTTAACGGTATACCATCCATATTTCCGTAATGTGGAGCACTACGAGGTTACCGATCCCTATTCCCACAGTTTGTCTACCAATTCGGAGTACAGTCAAGTCATCAATTTAAATGACGAGGCACTGAAACCACAAAATTGGGATAGCCTGATCATGCCGCGTTCGCAAAATACACCGGCGGACATTGCGCGTATGACCATATATGAAGCTCATGTTCGTGATCTCTCTGTTGCAGATGGCACGGTACCAGAAACTTGGCGTGGTAAGTATTTAGCTCTCACCGTTGACAACAGCGATATGTTCAAACACCTTAAGACATTGAGTCAGGCAGGGGTTACTCATATGGAGCTATTGCCAGTATTCGATGTGGCTTCCATTAATGAATTCAGCAATGAAGTGGCTGATCTGAATCACCCGTTTAGCCGTTTGTGCCAAGTCAACCCAAAGGTGAAGAGCAGCCGTTTCGCTGGTTATTGCAATAGTTCACAGACTGTGGGTGAAGTGTTGCAGGAGCTGAAGAGCGGTGACAATGCTAATAACCCGCAGGTACAAGAACTGAATGCAATGATTGCAGAAACTGACTCCTACAACTGGGGCTACGATCCGTTTCATTACTCGGTACCGGAAGGTTCTTATGCTACAGATGCGGAAGGTTCGGTACGTATAAAAGAGTTTCGCGCCATGATTCAGGCCATCAAGCAACAATTGGGGATGAATGTGATCATGGACGTGGCGTATAACCATACCAACGCAGCCGGGCCGACGCCCCGATCCTCAGTATTGGATAAGGTCGTGCCTTGGTACTATCATCGTTTGGATGAGATTACGGGCAATGTTGAATCTAACACTTGTTGTCACGATACGGCTCCAGAGCACCGCATGTTTGCTAAACTCATTGAAGATTCGTTGGTGACTTGGGTTAAGGACTATAAAATCGACGCGTTTCGATTTGACTTAATGGGCTATCATCCCAAGGCCCAGATTTTATCAGCACTAGCAAAAGTACGTAGGATTAATCCATCGGTCTACTTCTTCGGTGAAGGTTGGAATTCTGGGCAGGATGACCGTTTCGAGATTGCTTCACAGATTAATCTTAAAGGCACTGGAATTGGTACTTTCTCTGATCGACTGCGCGACGCGGTACAAGGTGGTGGGCCGTTTGATTCCGCTGACACTATTCGTATTAACCAGGGAGTGGGCAATGGCGCGGGAACGTTACTGAACGAAATGGCTTGGTTAGATGCTAATGAGGTGCGTCATCTGGCGGATCTGGTACGTCTTGGCATGGCGGGCAATTTGGCTGATTTTGTGATGATCGATAAAGATGGGACGGTAAAAACGGGTAGGGAAATTAACTACAAAGGCGCTATAGCCGGTTATGCCGCTGATCCCATTGAGGTGATTAATTATGTCTCTAAGCACGATAACCAAACGCTGTGGGACATAATCAGCTACAAAGCTGCACGTGAGGCGAATCTGGCAACACGAGTTCGTATGCAGGCAATATCCCTCGCCACGACATTCCTTGGGCAAGGATTGGCCTTTGCTCAACACGGATCGGAGTTACTACGTTCAAAATCTTTTACCCGCGATTCCTATAATTCCGGCGATTGGTTTAACCGTGTTAGCTACACCTACCAGGATAACAACTATGATGTTGGTATGCCGGATCAGCGTGTTGATGGCGAAAATTATGCATTGATTGAAAAAGTGAAAAATGTGGTAGATAAACCGGGCCGGACTGAATTATTACAGATGGCGGCTTTTTATCAGGAATTGTTGCGCTTGCGTCAATATTCACCACTGATGACTCTTGGTGATGGTGCATCGGTTAAACAACGTGTTGATTTCCGTAACGTTGGGCCGCATCAGCAGCTTGGGTTGCTGGTGATGACCATAGATGATGGTAATACTACTGGTGATGACCGTGATTCGCGATTTGACGGTTTGGTGGTGATGATTAATGCGGCTCCACATCCTGCCACAGTAAGAGATATTAACGTCAAAGGGTTGAAGTTGAATAATATTCAAAGGGAACTGGGCCATACATCTCTGGCGGCGGGTACCAGAATTGCGAAAGATGGCGCGGTCACGCTGCCGGCTTGGTCAGTAGCGGTGCTGGTTTTGCCGCAAGATGGGAAGCGCGGTACTGGTTTGCCTGTTCGTAGAAAGTAACGCGTAGGCGTTTTCCATTGTTTGTATCGGGGCGGTTTGTCCAGACCGCTCATTTTTACCTTGAAAGGGTACTCCCACCGCTTTTCTTGTTGATGATAATTGAGACATTGTTTATCTTCTTATTATCTGTCTGCGCTAGCAGTTTTTGTTTTTCACCATCATGTTGCCGCTATTCTTCAAAAATAGGTGAGTTTAATAAGTTTAATTCTCCCATTGGTCGCAACGCTGAATAGTTTAAAAGTCAGTAATTTGTGTTGACATAATAAAAAAATATGATGATATGGTTTTATTTGATTGTATCGATTGTAAATTATACAAAATTCTTGGTGGTGGCTTTTTGGAAAGAATGGCAGTGGGCCAATGCTCATCTAATCGCTTTTTATTCATCACCACACAGAGGGAGGCAAGTTGAATTTCCAAGGGTTGCAGGCAAAGTACCGCCGTCTATTTCAGGAAAGTGCTGCCTGGAAACTGTTAAGAGCTGATAATGCTCCTATAATTTTGGCATTTTTGGGGGAGTTATTTTCCGAGGATAGTGAAGTCCCTTTTAGTCGTGCCCGCGTGTCACTTGATGCAGAGTTGGTACGCTGCCGTGAACTTGGCCTTTGGGAAACTGAAACGGGAGCGGGTACTTATCTCAATAAATGGATTCGGGAAGGCTGGTTGCGTGAGATGGATGACACATTAACTAAAACGGATGCCAGTGAAATTGCACTCCGTTTTAGCCAGGGGCTTGATGAACGCAATTCAGGAACCACTGCGTCTCATCTTCGAATTGTACAGGAAGCGGTTAGGGACTTCGCAGTAGCGATTAGCCCAAATGCCGATGAGCGTGTCGCGCTTTTGGAAGATAGAAAATCCGAGATTCAAAGAGAGATTGATGCTCTGAGAGCTGGCGTCGTGACCGAATTAACCAAGGCTGAGCAGCGGGAAAGAATTCGTGAAATTTACCAACTGGCTTCTGTTTTAACGGGTGATTTTCGCCGTGTTGAAGATGAAATTCGTCAGTTGGATCAGGAAATTCGTATTCAAATTATTGAGGGGGATTCCACCAGAGGAGATATCCTTCTTTCTGTTTTAGAAAAAGAAGCATTACTGGCTAAAACGGATGCCGGTAGTGCGTTTGAAAGTTTTTTTGATTTGTTATGTGATCAAAATAGAACTATGGAGCTACGAGATCAGCTTCGAAGTATTTTAAGTCGTCCGGTCGCAGAACACTTAAGTACCCAGCAGCGGCAATTCTTAAGTCAGCTTATGAGAGAACTGAGTCGCGAGAGTGACAGAGTTTTTCAAATCAGGCGAAGAACGGAAGAGAGTTTGCGTGCTTACATAGAGAGTGGTACTGCTCAAGAAAATCGTGCGGTTGATAGATTGCTTGGTCAATTGGAACGACTCGCCATTGAATTAAAGAACTCAGGTTATGACTTACAAACGGCAACAACTCTGTCACTACCCGTTGGCGCGGCAAGTATTAGCTCTCCTGAAAGCATGCTGCTTAAATCACCTGATGAAAAGCTGGATACTTCAGGTGCTGAAGAACAGCTCAACTCTCGGGAACCGAGTATGCAAATGCTGGATTGCCTTGATGTTGTTCAAATTCGATTAATTGCTGAGAGGGCGTTAGCAACGTTAAAAGAGTTTGGTCCAATGACGATTGCGTCTATTGCAAATTATCAGCCGATTAATTCAGGGTTGGAAGAGTTAGTTGCCTATTTGCGGGTGGCCAAATCTGTCGGGGCTGCATTATTGGAAGAAAAGGAATCAATTGAAATCAGTGATAAACGGGGAGTTCGCTTGCGGGCGTCTATACCCACTTTCTTGCTGAGTGCTGACCTGTTTCCAGACAGTTTGGATGAATTGGTTCTTTAGAGTGAATAGAAAATGGTTGTATATATAGTGAGGGCTGTAATGCATGTAGGTAAAAAGTTGAATAAAGATAATGGTGCCCTCGCTACCTCTGGGAAGTCTCATTCCGATCCTCAGGAAGAACAGAAAACAGGGTTCTTCGATCAGTTGATAAAACACCATACTCAATCAGAGTATGATCCGCTTACAGATACAGCCGGCGTTGAATCTGATGTTGCTTTTTCGGTTGTCAACCAAAGCCCATCCGGTGAAGTTGATGATGTATTAGTCAGTAAGCACGTTGAAAACTCAAACAGTGATATGCCGCCTGATGCGCGCCGGGTGCTGGTTAGCTTGCTGCGTCAGGGCGTTATTTTGTCTTCGCAGAAAGCTAAATTGTTTGAATTACTTTGTCGATACCAATGTGCTGTGCGCAAACATCTGTCAGAAGTCTATTTGAAGTTAATCTTAGATGAAAAAGCAGGTGTTGCCTTTATAGCTGGCTTTCAGAATGAGGAAGATACTGAATCATTGGGTATAGATGATGAAGAGGTTGTCTCTCTGATTAGCCGAAGAACGCTCTCTTTATACGATACATTGTTGCTGTTGGTGCTACGTAAACATTACCAGGACCGGGAAACATCGGGAGAGCAAAGGGTTATCATTGATATAGAACGTATAGAATCCCATCTGACACCGTTTTTACCGCTGACAAACAGTACTAAATCTGACCGGAGAAAACTCAAGGGTGCTCTTGAGAAAATGGTGACGAAAAAAATATTGAGTTCGGTCCGAGGAAGCGAGGATCGCTTCGAGATTACGCCGGTGATCCGCTATGTAGTCAGTGCTGAATTTCTCGAAAGTATGCTCAATGAATACCTGAAAATGGCGGGAGAGAAGGGTATTGAGCTAAATAAAAATGGCAGCGATGCTGTTGATTATCAAAATGAAGGGGAAGAGACAGGAGATGAAAATGACTGATCAAACTCTTTCGGCTAATTCATTATTTCATGTTGGTCAAATCAGATTAGCTGAACTCTCAGTTTATAACTGGGGGTCATTTAATGGCTTGCATACCGCGTTGATAGATCCTATGGGAACGTTGGTCACTGGAGATAATGGCGCCGGAAAATCGACATTCATTGATGGCCTTATGGCTTTGCTGCTTCCTGCCGGAAAGGCAACTTTCAATGTAGCTGCGGCACAGGGTGATCGTTCTGACCGGACTTTACTTTCCTATATGCGGGGAAGTTTTGGATCTGCCCATGACGGAGCGGGGACGAGAGTCAGAAGTAAGCGTGAGTCTGGCGTAGTGACTGGGCTTAGAGCCTTATATCAGGGTGATGATGGGTCAAAAATCACGCTTGCGGCGCTTTTCTGGATGACTAAATCGACGAATGTGCTCGCGGATGTGACACGAGTTTATGTTGTTGCCAAAAGAGACCTGACTCTTAAGGAAATGCTTAATGCTTTTGGGAACGGTAATGCTCGGGCATTCAAGCAATGGCTTCGTGATGACCCGACGATTACGTGCTGTGATGATAATTTTTCTGATTATCAAGAGTTGTACCGAAAGCTCCTGTATATGGACAATAAGAATGCGCCTGCACTTTTGTCGCGGGCGTTAGGTCTGAAAAAAATTGATGATTTAACCGGGTTGATTCGTGAATTGGTACTGGAACCGAGTACGGTCAAGGATGATGCTAAAAAGGTCGTGGAAGAGTTTACTGATTTGGTGGCAATTCATAGTCAATTAGTGGATGCAAGAGCACAAAAAGTGCACTTATCTAGGTTACCTGAACTCAACGCAATTATCGAAAAAACCACGAAAGAATTTGCGGAGCTGATAGCTGAGAAAAATAGTCTCCCGGTCTACTTTGGGGAGATTTTCGCACAATTGTGGAGTGAAAAAATTGCCGATATTGAGGCTGAACTGGAAGCTCTACTCCTCAAAATTAGCCAAGCTGAAGAGCAAAAAGTGGATGCGAATAAGTTGGTTGAGCGAAGGCACGAGGAATATCTTCAATTTGGTGGGGATAAAATAGAGTCGCTGAGAAAAGAGGTTGATCATACCCAAGCTCAATTGAATCGGGTGGTTAGAAATTCATCGCAATATCAAACTCATGCTAACGAGCTGGCTCTTCCTTCTGTATTAGAGGAGGCGATATTTCTTAAAAATCAATCCGTAGCATCAACCCGGCTTGCCAGTATTCAGCAAGAAGAAGGAGAGTATCAGGACAGGTTTGCCACCATCAGTGCTAAATTCAGTGAGCTGCAAGCCAATATCCATGATATCTCTCAGGAAATTCGTGAGATCGAGGCAAGACCCGATTCCAATATTGATGTGAAATATCAGCAACTGCGAGATGAACTGGTTAATTCGTTAGAATTAAGTAAGGACCAATGTGTATTTATCGGTGAGCTTATCGATGTCGAAGATCGTGAAAAGAGCTGGCAGGGCGCGATAGAGAGGGCGTTAGGCGGGTTACGAACCACACTTGCTGTGCCACATCATTGTTATTCGATGGTGACTCGCTGGTTGAATACCCGACATACCGGTTTACATGTCCGTGTTCAAGTTGTGAATGATTCTACAACTCAAGGCCAATCGGTGGTGTTTAAGTCTGATGGTTATCTAAGGAAACTGGTATGGCGTAATCACCCTTATCGAGAGTGGCTCAAGCACCATTTGCAGCGATTTGACCTGCAATGTGTTTCAAGTACGGAAGAATTGGATCAAACCCCGTTTTCGATGACACAGCAGGGGTTGATGCACATGGATAAGGGGCGCTTTGAGAAAAAAGATCAGCACCGGATAGACGACAGAAGGCGTTGGTGTCTGGGTTTTTCGAACAAGTCACGTTTAGCCATTCTTAATAACGATAAAAAAGAGTTAACTCTGCAACTGGCAGAAACCGAGAAAAAGGTGAGTCAAGCCCGTCAAGATTTGAATTCTGTTTCTGATCGTAAAATTCTTTGGGAGAAGATCCAAGGTTACCGCTGGGATGATATTAATGCTCCTTACTGGCACGAAAAGCTTTCTGATTTGCAGGCTGACCTCAAGGTGTTGGAACAGTCAGGGGGTGATCTTGATAAGGCCAGAGAGCGTTGGGAGTCGGCTAAAGAGCAGCTAGCTCAAATTCAATCGGTATTAAATCAGCTCAACTCTGATTCTGGTGGCGTTAAAAATACGCTGAAAAATGCAAAAGAAGAATGGAACAAAGCGCAGGCAAAAGCGTCGAAAGGATTACCTGATTCAGCCCGGCAATTACTTGCGATTCGAGTTGGCGTACTGAATACAAACGATTTAGGCCGGATGTCTGAATTGGTGTTGAAAGTTGAAGAAGATTTAGAACGTCTGTTAGATATTAGCCGAAACAGTAAAGACAAAGCGGAAAGATTAGCCATTAGCATTATGGTCTCATTCAGGTCTAACGATCAATGGCAAGTCTTCACAGTTGACTGGCAAAGTAATATTGATGGCTTACCTGATTATCTTAATCATTTGCGACAACTGGAAGAGGAAGGGCTTCCCAACCTTGTGGAGCAGTTTATTGAGCGGTTGAATAAGCATGCAACGCAGTCACTGGCTCGGATTAAAACTAAGCTTGAATCTGAGCGGGAAGATGTCCTTGAACGGATTGGTATCATTAACCGGGTCCTCAAGCGTACAGAGTTTCGATCAGGGACACATTTAAAGCTGGGTTCAAAGAGAGAGAAATTCCCACATGTTAATGAGTTTGAACAGCATTTGCGTAAGGTGCTGAGTCAGGTAACCAGTGATGACCATGAAGCACGGTTCCGTCAGTTGGCTAAAGTAGTTGAAATACTTGGGAAAGCAAGTGCGCCAGGCTCCTCAAATACATTAGAAAGTTTAAGGTTGCTTGATCCTCGTTATCAGATGTCATTTTATGCCGAAGAGTTGGATAGTAATACCGGTGAGATTCGTGATGTCTTGGAGTCATCCAGTGGAAAGTCAGGTGGCGAGAAAGAGTCATTTGCGGCGACTATTGTCGCGGCAAGTTTGGCCTATGTTTTGACGCCGGATGGCTATGATCGTCCGGTTTACTGTACTGTTTTCTTGGATGAGGCATTCTCAAATACGGCTGAAACGGTAAGTCGGCGGGTGCTCCGAGTATTTAGAGAGCTTCATATTCACGTTAATTTGATTACGCCTTATAAAAACCTGAATCTGGCAAGGGAATCTGCTCGTTCACTGCTCATTGCGGAAAGAGATCAGGAAAACCATGACAGCCATTTATGTGAAGTGACTTGGGAAGAGATTGACCGGAGAATGGGCGAAGAGAAGGAGAAAAAGTTGCCTGATGAGGCGGCTGATCTGGGTATTGAGTTTGAGAAACTGACATGAAAAGAGGGCAGTATGAGGTGAGTTGGGGGTTATTACCAGCACAAGTTAAAAGCATCATTAGGCAGCGTGAGTGGGATAGCCTTCCTTCACTAAAAGCCCGGTTACTGGGCATCAAGGCATTCCCTATTCGCGTTGGCTTGAAACCACCCAAAGGGAATTCTGCCATATTAGATATAGTTCATTTCCAACGGTTTATTGATGAGTGGAAATCATTTCCCCATCAAGATGTTGTGGAGTGGTCTTCTAAGAATTTCAGGGAGCTATCTGAGCAACGCATTCCAACTTTTGTTGTCATTGAATCGATGCAATGTCTGATTCAATTTTTAGGGAGTGATGCCCTTTCCCGAAGTAAGGTATGGGAAAGAAATATGAAGCCATTTTTGTGGGTTAATAAAGATCTCTATCCTGCATTGGTTAAGTGCATAGATATTGTGGAAAAACTCTCGTTGAGAGATGCGGAATTATTAGCAAAGTTGCTGCCACAATTAAAGCAAGGCTTAGGGGAAGGGCAATATCTAAGAGCACTGCCACTCATTGGGATTGATACTAAGTTTCTTGAGAATCACCAAATCCTGATCGAAGAGCTGGCCGATATCATTCACAAGGGAGCTGTTTCGGCATCAGGTGGTCTTATTGCCTGGTTGGGGTGTTCAATAAATCCCAAAGGTTGGTTAACTATCAGGCCGCTTTGCCGTGCTGCAATGGCTGCATTTGGTGGAATACCGATACTACAAATACCCGGCGAATTACTTAGACAGTACGAACTTCCAGCATCGAATATATTAGTAGTGGAAAACCTACAGTCTGGTCTGGCATTACCCGAAATGCCTGACACCGTAGCGGTGATAGGCGGGGGGAAAAACATTGCCTGGATGAATGCAGCTTGGTTGAAAGGTAAGCGTGTAGGATATTGGGGAGATATTGATACTTGGGGTTTATCTATTCTCAGTGACGCCAGAGACAAGTTTATGGATATTGAGCCTTTGATGATGGATGTTGAAACTGTTAAAGCCCATGAAGATAGAATGGTTCCTGAACCAAATCCAGTTGAATCCAATCCTACATTGCTAAATGAGGATGAAGCAAAGTTGTTTAATGATCTCATTTCTGGCCGGTTCCAATCTTCACGTTTAGAGCAGGAGCGTCTTTCATCTGATTACATTAGAAACAAGCTTATGAATTGGCTGTCCTAACACAGAAGGGAAGCCGCTAGACACGATATTTTTTCCATTTATCAAAAATCATCACTTTCTTGGTGTACATCGAAACGGCGTGTGATTAGATTGGCGAATGCCTGGCTTGCAGCGCTTCGATATGCACCACGGCGCCACAACAGTACTGCATTGCGTTGCGGTAACGTAGGTCGAATTGCAATGGAATAGAGCCCGGCTAGCTCGTGGGCGATGACATCAGGTAACAGAGTTGCGAGTCGTCCCCGACGGACAATTTCTACGATTGCACTGATGGAGTTGGCCTCAATTGCAATGCGTGGTGTTATCCCCTGTTTCTGGAAGTACAAATCAATATGGCTCCGTGTTGCAAAGTCTTTACTTAGTAACGCTAGCCCTTCATGTTCCAACATTTTCGCCGTCAATGATGTTTGTTGAGAGCATAAAAATGTGTGGGGCACTATATTGGTGTTTATGCCGTTATAGCCGGGAACTATCAACTGTACTGCCGACTAGTCCATTAATTTTGATGCTGAGATACCAACGTCCAAATTGCGCCTTTAGCTCGCCATTCAGAACGGCCATCCGGGGGAAGCATTTAAATGATTGCCCCACACATTTTTATGCTCTCCATTTTTTAATGACCACGGCTGCCGTGTTATGTCGTTTTACTATCAATTAATCAATAAAAACGCTAACCGGTACACCAAAACGAACTGAGAGTTTACGCATAGCTTCAAGCGTTAATGAACGTTCACCTTTCAAAATACGACTAACAAGAGAACGCTTCCCAATCTCGTCCTCAAAATCAGTCTGATTCAGGCCGTACTGATCCATCAATGTACGTAGAATTGCTACACCGCTTTGTGTGCTAGCAATACGTTCATTGAACTCTGTAAACTCTGGCGCACTACTTTCGTAGGTGTCAATTTTAGCCGTAAGCATATCAACCAGCGGACTATCTGGATTGTGCTCGACCAGATATTCTACAAGTTTCATTGCCTCATCATAATCTTTGCGGGAAGTGCTGCCCCCTAAGAGAGGGACAATGCTCACTAGGCTGCTCACCAGGCTATTTGCAGCATGAATTGCTTCGTTGATCATCATTCTTTATTCCTCCGGTAATAATCCGTCAATTTGTCATATTCTGCATGGGTGATATGTGCTTGATAAAAATTTTCCCACGCTCAAAATCTGCAAAAAACATCACTCTTAAATTATTGCCGCCAACATCAATGACCCACCATTTTTCCCGATATTTCATCCGATCCAGACTAGGGAATACGCACTTCATTTCATCTGGAGAACTGAACTTTAAGCGCCGCAACGACTTATATAGATCATCAAGTGCAGCGAAACTATTTGGGTAGCGGCGTGTAGCTAAATCAAACGGCTCCCTTGAAATAACATGCATTTTCATACCTATTGTTTCCAATATGGAAACAGCATGCCACAGCTTTATCATGTTGACAACATGGAAACAAATTATGTTTCCGAAAAAGATTTTCTTTAGACCGAGCAGCCTAACAGAAGGGTTCTGTCGCATTAAGCGGTCATCAGGTAAGCTTCCCTGTTTTTGAGCGAGTCCAGAGTGATGTCCCTTATCCGAAAAGCGTTCAAACGTCTGCATTATCCGGTCGATATCATTGCCCAATGTGTTCGTTGGTACCTCGCTTATGCCTTGAGTCTGCGCAATCTCGAAGAGATGACAGAGCGCGGCATTGGGGTCGACCATGCCACGATACATCGCTGGGTGTTACGTTTGGTGCCCCTGCTCGGCAAGGCTTTCCGACCTCGCAAAAAGCCCGTTGGCTCCCGGTGGCGAATGGATGAAACGTACATTAAAGTCAAAGGCCAGTGGAAATGCCTTTACCGGGTGGTCGATACCGACGGTCAGACGATTGACTTCCTGCTGACCGCTCGCCGCGATGCAACGGGAGAGCATAAAAATGTGTGGGGCACTATATTGGTGTTTATGCCGTTATAGCCGGGAACTATCAACTGTACTGCCGACTAGTCCATTAATTTTGATGCTGAGATACCAACGTCCAAATTGCGCCTTTAGCTCGCCATTCAGAACGGCCATCTGGGGGAAGCATTTAAATGATTGCCCCACACATTTTTATGCTCTCCAACAACAAAAACAAATACGTCGCCGCAGAACGACAATCAACTATTGGAAAATACTATAGCGATGATAGTAATCCGATCTTTGACGCTATAGATAAATTCGTTCATTCTTCATCCATCCGCTTTCTTATCGATCACGATGGAGTGAAGACATGCAGGATATTATTGAAGGCTTTTTATAATTCCAGCGCGAGGTATTTCCAAAGTGTTGCGAGCTTTTCAAGCGGCTTGCTGCCGGCCAAAATCCTCGTACTTTGTTTATCGAGTGCTCTGGTGGATTCTGCGAAAGCGATTAATCAGGCACGTGCGCACGTTAGTGAGATTGCCCGACTTGATTCGATGGTGCGTGAAAACGTCATCGCTCAAATTGCTAATATCAAAACTCACCCGCCCGCGGCGCTCGGGCTGGAACAGGGACACTTGAATCTACACGGCTGGATTTACGACATAGAGGCTGGTTCGATCGATGCTCTAGATGGCTTGGTCGGCCAATTTGTTTCGCTTGCGGACTATCCGCATGTTTCTGCAACGCAATCCGTGTTTCACCACGGCATTTAAATAGCTTATTAATCCAAAGGAATCATTATGACACAATCTCAATACTCCCAAATTCCCCGGCTGGCCCTTACTGATGCTATCATCGACGCCAAGACACGCAAGAATTTGACGTTTGAGGATATTGCACAAGGAACGGGTCTGAGCCTCGCATTCGTTACTGCTGCACTGCTCGGCCAACATCCTTTGCCCGCCGATGCTGCGAGGATTGTGGTTGACCGACTTGAACTCGACGAAGATGCCTTCCTTCTGCTGCAAACTATCCCTGTACGCGGTAGTATACCCGGAGGTGTGCCGACAGATCCGACTATTTACCGATTCTATGAAATGGTGCAGGTTTACGGTTCAACGCTTAAGGCGCTTGTCCACGAGAAGTTTGGTGATGGCATTATCAGTGCAATTGACTTTAAACTTGATATCAAAAAGGTCGATGATCCGAATGGCGGTTCACGAGCTGTAATTACGCTAGATGGGAAATATTTGCCGACTAAGCCGTTCTAAAACAATTGCAATTGTTGGCATCGGCAAGAGGTTTGAATTTGAGAGATAAACTTCTTGCCATTTCAAATTAAAGTTTATTAACTAGCCACTTCGGTTTTTGTATAAGGTGTATAGGGAGTAGATCGAAATTGCCGTTTCGCTCCCTGAATGGCGCCAAACAGAGCTTTGCTGTGGCGGATGGGCATCATTTGATCATGTGTACAGCCAATAATCAGTGTTGTGGCTTTTATCGTAGGAACAATTTGACAGAAGCAGTAACGACAGCTCCTAACAAGTAACCTATCAGTGTGACAGTCTCTCCCAACGCTGCTGCTTCAATAACGGCTTCGACCTGTTTTTCAAGCTGTTCGAGGGGAAGCGTTTCGTTTGCTTTTACTGGTTGAGAAAAATCCGGGGATATAACTCGATTTTCCGAGGCAAGCAGTTGAAGGAGATAACTGAAATGTATCTCTGTGCTGCCGCCAGTGCCATGTACCAAGACGATAGGATTTCTTTTGGTGCTATTCTTATTTGGATCGAGAGGTTGGGATGTGAAGAACTTTACATCTTTTCCATCTACGTTTATGACATTTTCGTTGATATTAAATTTTTGCTCGGATTTATTCATGATAATGAAATATCTCCTGATAGATATGGGTTATATAGAAGCCAAATATAGGTAATTAAACAATGATCTTGTTAGTTGCTTAATTAAATTAATAACTCAGTATAGAGTTATTGCCAAATTATAAAATTAAAATAGTGTTATGATTGAATATTAATATTATTATAAATCCCAATATTAGATCTTATTTATTGTGTTTTTGCTATATTGCAGGCAGGGAAAATAAGTTTCAACCTATTAATTAGGCTGAAAGTTTTTTTCTTGGCTGAATGGAGGGAATATCAAAATATTAAAAAAATCATATGCTGGATTGTCTTATTAATTTCTTATTTCACATTGACAGAATTTCATCCTCATACCATAGTGATTACATCACTTTTTTATATATGATTGCATTGTTAAATAATTTTATTCATCTATTGTTTGAATATTATTGATTTATATGATTAAGAATTACCATTAATACACACAGATCATTTTTCTAAATATTTTATAAAGTATTTTTTCACTCTGACAGCATTCTGCTATAACGCCTGACTCAGTTTATACAATTCATCGGCGTGTGAAGTCTGCTTTAGAGGGATAAAACTGAATGGCATCATCAGATATTTAACACATCTGTTCAGGAGATGAAAAATGTCTACTCGAATCGTGAATGAACAACATCAACAATATGCGATAGCAGAAGGTGAGAAACGTGCTATACGCACGATTAAGCTATTTATTTCTCTGGGCTTTATCGCAGAGGCTGGATTTCTTTTAATGGGGCTTATTTTATTTCCCGGCAATGGCCCTCTGGTATGGCGTCTCGTATGGGCGCTTGGTTTATGTGGTATTGGCATGGGGGCCGCTGTTGGGGGACTGACTTACCTGGTATCAGCACGTTTCACACCAGGAAGTGCCGGCGCTTATATCATGACCGCCGTGAGTAGCGTTCTGTTATTCAGTGTTTGCCAAACACTTTGTTGGGGCTTGGACCACAACGTGGGGCTGAATTATTGGGGTTCAATAGAAATGCCGTTGCTATTCCTGATTAAAGGATATACTGCCGCACTTATTGCTGGCATTTTGGGTAGTTTTCTTCTTAACTCAATAACTGGTGCGAGATTCCTTGCTCGTCTCAAGGTCTTTTAGTGAATAAGAAATTAACTTTGCCTAACAGTTTCGCTATTTCCATATTTCTGGCTGTGTTGGCTGCATGCCTGAATCTTATATTATGGAGCGCTGATATTTTGGAAATGGCACATAGCGTCCCGCTAAAGGGGTTAATGATTATTTGGTATCTCTTGGGATGGGGTTTTGCTCCGGGTTGCCTGACTGCGCTCACCATCAATTCAATCAGGGGAAGATTACCTCAGAGGGTGGGTTCGGTGGTTGCCATGTTTATAAGCTTTCTGTTGGTTACAGGGATTTGCGGTTTGGTTTATGCTTACCTGACAAACTCCGCTTTTATGCAAATTGCTATGGGAGGCATGGCTAATCATCATTCTTCGGTGAATCACGGAACTATTCTTGGTTTTATTACGCAACTGCTGCCCAGTTTATGTGCAACTGTTATTTCAATCATGAATGCTTTTTCGATAAAAATGGGGAAGCAGTTTAGGTGATAAGGTCCAAATAAATTCTTGGTGGTTAAACCGCTATTATTATGTTGACAATTTATTACTTGTGAATTCGCTTCCAAAGCGTAGCTAGTCGACGGTTCTTCTCCCATCTTATCATGGTGCTCAGTCCCCCCGTCATAAAGCGAAAGATATTAGGCCCCAGTTTTGCGAATGCAAGATTGGGGTTTTTTCACGATACAGCTTTACTGTAAGCTTTTTAAGTCCGCTGGCGTTCCTTATCCTCTCTGTGTGCTGGATACAGAGTTCACTGGCGTCGACTCCTCTACTGTCTGATATTGTTAGATTTATTCCTCCAATTACTCTAGCTTTTCGTTACAGTAGTGCCTTTAAGCCCAAAGGAAAAGTTTTGACTGACGTGTAAGAACGTCATAAATCGACAAATAGACGAAAAGGAAACCAGCAAATAGACGCTATGAAAACCAGCATTTGGACGATGGAATAGCCAGCAAATAGACGCTGTACAAACCAGCATTTAGACGATAGCATAGCCAACAAATAGACGGAGCAATTTAAACTTCATTCTCCACATTGAACATAAAAGAACAACCTTGAATAACGCACTACACCCAAGATACATAGCACCACAGCTCAAGGCAGCATTGGCTGATACACCAGTGGTGTGCTTGCTTGGTCCTCGCCAAGTCGGCAAAACAACGTTGGCGAAATCTCTAGAGCCTGGGCGGGCTTACCTAACTTTCGATGACAGCACTCTGCTTAACACAGCTAAAGCCGATCCCACTGGATTTGTACAAAGCTTGCCAGAACGTGTCACACTGGATGAAGTACAGCGTGTGCCAGAGATCCTGCCTGCCTTAAAAGCAACTATAGACATTCATCGTCGACCAGGGCGGTTCATACTAACTGGTTCAGCTAATTTGCTGTTGCTGCCTGGACTACAGGAATCACTAGCAGGTCGCGTCGAAGTAATCTTTTTGCAGCCACTTTCTGAACAAGAAAAGCAGCATAGTCCAACATCGCTACTCGAACAGCTGATCACTAACAAAATTTCTCCTTCAATCAAAGGGGAACAAATCCTCATTGAAGGCGTAGCAGAAGCTATAGTACAAGGAGGTTATCCAGAGCCGAATATGCGCAGTGAGGCGCGAGCTCGTCAGTGGCATAAGCAGTACCTCAACGCCATTATTCAACGTGATGTGAAAGACATTGCCGCGATTCGAGATGAAGACGAATTACTGAGACTCATTAAGATCCTCGCATTGCGTACTGGTAGCCTTTTGAACATCAGTGGATTAGCGAAAGATGTAGGTCTTCAGCGAGAAACCGTTGATAAATACATCACCATTCTAGAGCGCTTGTTCTTAGTGAGACGCTTACCGGCTTGGCATAAAAACCAAGCCAAACGTTTAATAAAAGCCCCTAAAGTTCATGTAGTAGACTCCGGTTTAGCTTGTGCTTTAAACAATATGAGAGTCGACGATTGGCATAACCTTAGTAATGACTTTGGTGCAGTACTCGAAAGCTTTGTGGTGCAACAATTGATCTGCCAATCGGGTTGGGGAGAACATGGACTGCACTTCTCCCACTATCGTGATAAAGATCAGGTTGAAGTTGATCTTGTTATTGAAGATGGTCGAAGAATCTGGGGGGTTGAAATTAAAAAAGCGGCCAGTATACAGCCGAAAGACGGTATGGGGTTGGCAAGATTAGCTTCACTGGCTGACAGAGATTGGCAGGGAGGCATCTTACTTTACACAGGTAACAATTGTCTGCCAATTAGCCACGTACCAAACACATTTGCAGTACCAATGAATGCTCTTTGGGGGCATTGATATCTACCACGTCCTAAAGGACGTGGCTCCCTACAGTCACTACCGCTTCGATCTTTAATAGAAATTTACCGCTATCTTTGAGGAAGCCAAAAGGAGCTGGCATTCTCACTATTATCATATGACTAGATATGTATAACATCATCTGACTGCGAGATCTTTCTATTGCTATTTCATAATAGTATTTAAGATTACATATCAACGAACGCCGTCTAGCGCCCCATGTAGAATGATTAGAGTTTTCTTTTTTTAACAATCCTGTAGGTATAAGATCAATTATAGTCATATGGGCAGAGTTCTTCATTGAAAAAGATATAATTAAAAATAGCGTCCTTAGCACAGACTGCAAAGTATAAGTTATTTAGAAAAAGGGGAATTATCATGTTCAACCGCCCTCCAAGAAACTAAGCTACCAGCTACTGACTTCTTGCCCTTAATAGCTTCTCTCGTCTCGTTTAATGACAATCTATTCTCTACAACATTAAGTTGCTCATTATGAATATGGCAACCACTAGATTTAAGCCAATCAGCTTTGAAGTATGCATATCCTAAGTTATATAACTGCTTTTCAATACACTTTTGGCAATAGCAAATTTAGACATGCTGCCCTGAGTAGCTTTTCTGTTTCTCCGGGTAAAAAACATCAATAAAAAGGGACCTTAGTGAAAAAGGGGAGGAAAAGTAAGTGCGATTAACATATTTGTTTTTTTCATATAGGACGAATAAATCATTAGGATTAAAAGTCTCAAATTCACTTCTTGCTTGATAGGGAACACTAGGCTTATCCCCCCAACCTCCATTAGTTAAAACTATATCCAGTCCGTTTTAAAACTCGAAAAATAAAGCTCTGTCATGATTCACCTAACGCCAGGCCAAAACCGTTTTTCCTTTTACTCATACCAACCTTCCCCCTGATTTTAGCGCATTCAGAAAAACCAGATTAAGTAGCCTTCTTTGCAAAGGCCGGCGCACAACGCAGTGGCCAATATTAAATATTAGTTGAACACTACATACCAGAAATGAGCATAACTTGTAAGAATTAAGTGAACACAACCAAGACTATTGGAGCATATTGTTGGAAAACGTTACACACAGAGGATAGAGCGAACCAATCTCACCCTACGGACACGGTTAAAGAGGTTAGCGAGAAAAACGATTGGCTTTTCCAAATCAAAATCTATGCACGACAAAGTGATTGGTACGTTTATCGAAAGAGAGTATTACTATTGAATCAATTAGTTGAAGAAATAATTCATTGCATTCAGTTTGACTAATTAAGGATACACTGCTTTACTTAATTACATTCGGCATACAAGTTGATTGCATCCGAGTAACAACACACTCATGGCAAGACATTCATTCATAATTTATAAAAATAAGGTTGTGATATGTCTCTGAATAAAATCGTCTATCAAGACAATGTCGGCGGTATTGTTGCTCTTCTTCCCACGGGGAAAGTGGCTTATTTTCATCCCTCGGTGAAGCCTTATATCGAACAATTTAACCGGGGCGACATGCCGAAAGATATGGCTTTCTTTGAAGATTTTATTCTCGAATCTCCTTTTGTCGCGCTGGATAATTTTCACCTTTCCGCACCTGCGATCGCTTTTATTGAAACCACCAACCTCTGCAACCTGCGTTGCCAGCATTGTTATGCCTGGTCGGGGAAAAAGCGGGACAACGAACTTTCCACCGAAAGAATTAAGGCGCTCATTGATGAGTTCGAGGCCTTGGGGGTCTTGCAAGTCTTTCTGACTGGGGGCGAATTGTTTGCCCATAAAGATGCTATCGAGATCATTCAGCACGCCCGGCAAAAGCCATTTAGTACCCAAATTTTTAGTAATGGCCTGCTCATTACGGAAGAAAAACTCAAGCGCATCCCCAAAGGTCAGTCGTTTTTTGTCAGCTTTGATACCGCCGTACCGGAACGAACCGTGCGAGGAAAAATGAACTTCCCGAAATTAAGAGAATGCTTCGAGCTCATGAGTCAGTATGGCCATGTCGTCCGCACCGCCGTGTCTGTCCATAACCAGAATATCAATGATGTTGAAGAAATCTTCCAGTGGTGTGTGGACAACGGCTTTCCCCGCCCGCAATGGCTGGAAACACATCCCATCGGCAGGGCATTGCTCAATCCACATATCATTTTACAACCTGAACGGCTTGATGAAGTCTTTGCGATTTACGAACGTTGTATGGATCGCTTTCAGGGAGATGATGCCGATTCCCCGCATGAGTCCCTGATGGGGAAAAAGACAGGCGCGTTCACCTCCGATGACATTCACGGCGTTGAGACCATTAAGTTTTGTCAGACCTTGGAGTGGGCGACCCAACAAGAAAAATGTGGCCGTTCAACGGCTTATGTGAATAGCTCTGGGGAAGTGTTTCCTTGCAGTAACTGTATGAGTAACAAGATGTATGGTGCCGGAAATATTAAAGATCGGTCCTTTCAGGAGATATGGGAGACAGGCTTCTCAGATTTCAGGGGCAAGACCTTTGCCAGACATACCGTCTGTCAGTCCTGCGATGTTCAGCAAAGTGGCGTCTGGTGTCAGTTTCGCTGTCCTCCGCTTGCGAAAAATGTGTCCGGGGATGAAGCGGGCTGTGGCGCAACCGAGTATCTGCGGCTGTTTATGATTAAATCGCATCAGTATTGGACGTTAAGAAGACGCCAGGGTTTGAAGCTCAAATTGATCGCACCGGACAATTAAGTCGCGGCTCATTCTGGCAGTGGCTTTTTTGTTGTTTCACTCACAGCAATAGGAGCAAAAGCAATGAGTAAAAAAAGAGTTCTCGATATGATCCCGGATGAAGGGGCATCGATTGTCGCCTCTCCCGGAAAGAAATTTACCCGGATCCATATGGATCTATCCGCAGATGATGGCATTACTCTAGCGATGGTCGGCGCTGCAACGTCTTTAGCCAATAAAGAGAATCGCCATTCCATTACGCTCAAACCGACGAAAGAAGGGATTACCTTAGCCATGGTAGGGGCAGCCTCTGCGGCCTTGAAAAAGTAATCACAGGTGTTGCGTATGTGCATTCTCAATTCTGTACATACGCACACTTTTTGCGAAGACGCGTTTTGCAGACAGGTCCGGGACGATGAACCCTACTTCTCAGCACTATCATTTAAAAGATGCGGATCACCAGCCTTTTCGAGTGCATATGACGGTGCCCGATACCCCATCATCTCCGCTTTGCTGTGTGTTCTTGCATTCCGGTCACATGACGGCATTTGATGCCCCCGCCCGGGAAAATGAATTCTTCTCCGCACTGCAACGGAATTTAGCAGCGCTTGGTATCGCGACCCTTGATTTTGATTTGCCTGATAAAATGCAAGCGGACGAAATCGCCTGCGCGACGGATATCCAAAAACGATATGAACGCTTCAATCAGGTGATTCAGGCCCCACTTTTTGAACCATTCAAGCGCAACTACTGTGTGATCGGGCTGTCCTTAGGCGGACAAATCCTATTAAAGCTGCTTGAAGATTCAAATCATGCCCATGCTCACTGCCGACAAGTTTTTTTACTCAGTACCGTGGTTGAACAACCTGTGTATGTCTATGCAAACCCCGATGCCATTCATCTAATTTATGGCAGCCGGGACTGCATTGCCTATTGTGATGAGACAACCGAGACCGTCGAACAAGTCTGCTCCCCGGACACTTATTCAAAAGACAGCGCTGACTATGTGGTGACACGCAAATCACAAGAGAAACACATTCATATTCTTCAAGGTGTTGGACACTTGATGGATATGCAGACGACAGACAACCCGCCCTGCGATCCGGCCGATTATCTTGCGGCTCTGATCGCCGGCGAATCCAAATCTCCATGTACCGCATCTGTTGAGGCGAATCATGCCAATCATTGAATACCTCTCGCTGGAACCTGCACCGCCAGAAGCATTTTTGAAAACTATCTGTGACCGGATTCAGGTGATCTTGCAGCTCGCGCCCAATCATGTGTGGTCGTTCTGGCACCCGATCGATCCGGCTTGTTTCTTCAAACCGGACTGGGAAACCGCGAGCGCTTCGGCCCCGCTGGTCAAAATTCGCTGTAAATCCACGTACTCCAACCAAGCCGTGCAAGACATCATCACCTGTGTTGCCAATGGCATTGTTGAGGTATTTGGCGTCAACCGGGATGAGATCTATATCGTTGTCGATCGGGTACATCCTGACCATTTATTCGTAAGAGGGCAGCTATGGAGCCAGTAGATACCACTATATTTACCCTACACCCGATTGGCTGGGTGAGAAATGAGAGAACGACCACTCAAGACGATTTCTGGGGCAGCGTGATCTCAACCATCACGCTCGATAGCAACCAGTTCACCCCGGCAGCGACGCAAGGTTTGAGTGAGTTTTCTCACTTGGTAATTGTGTTTGCGATGCACAAAGTCCCTGCTGAAAAAATCGTCACCGGTGCAAGGCACCCGCGGGGTCAGACGGAGCTGCCGCTAGTCGGCATCTTCGGGCAACGGGCCAAAGCGCGCCCCAATCGGCTGGGGGTGTCTTGCTGTGAACTGCTGGCCTGTGATGGGCTGACCTTAACCGTCAAAGCCCTTGATGCCATTGATGGCACACCGGTGATCGACATCAAACCTTATATGCAAGCCTTTGAGCCACAAACAGAAATACGTGAGCCTGCATGGATCTCGGCCATTATGGCACAGTACTATGACTAACGAGTGATTCATGCCCTGAATCATTACTGACATTCGAGGAGCATCATCATGATGCGCATGGCCCATCCGACTGTTTTAGAAACATTGTTACATGACAATCCAGAACTCAATATTCCGGTTCACGAGTACAATATTAATGTGACCTCAAATCACGGGGATATTCTCAATGATGTAGACACCTTTCAGGCCTACAAAGACTTTGATGGTGCCGGCAAAGAGACCCATCTCTACCTGCACTTGCCTTTGTGTGATTACATCTGTCACTACTGTAATTACGTCAAACGACGGATCAAAGCCAATGACAAAATGCATGAGCTGGAGATTTGGGCAGATTTGCTGATTCAGGAATCCAATTTGTATCTGACGCAGGTGCCGTGGGTGCGTCAGGCGCAGATTAAGTCATTCTACATCGGCGGCGGCACTGGCGCATTATTACTCAATAATCCGGTGGCGATCACCAAACTGATGACCTATATTCGCGAGAATTATCAGCTGGCGGATGACTGTGAAATCAGCATTGAAGGCAACCCGGAAAATTATCTCCCGCAGCATGTCGAACTCGCCCTGTCGCTAGGATTTAACCGCTTCAGCATCGGCATTCAAAGCCTGCAAAATGAGGTGAATGACTTCACCAATCGTCGTCATACAAAAAGAAGACGCCCTGAATGCCATTCACGTTTTAAAACAAACGGGGAAACCCTTCAGTACCGATATGATGTTTGGCCTGCCGCACCAAACCATCGACACGGTCACGCAAGATATCCGCACGCTGGTCGAAATTGAGGTACCGGCGATTACCATCTATCGGCTGAGAAATTCTGATCGGGAAAGTATGGGCATTGGCAACGCGTCGGTATGGAATGCAGATCGGCAGAAAGAAAAGCTCGATGCACAACACTTGCTGCCGGGTGTGATTGACACCTACAAAATGCGGGATGCGATTACCAAGATCCTTTGGGCCAATGACTATCACCCCAGTCCATGTGGCTGGTGGAATAAAAAAGGCACCTACAAGGATAGCAATATTCCCCGTGTCTCTAAAGATAAGTGGGAAAAATACAACACCATGATTGCTTTAGGGCCGGGCGCGTATGGCTGGCTCTCCGGCGGCAATGACACCATCATCCAAACGCACAATCAGACCAACATCAACCTCTATATGACCTACATGCAAAGCAACCCGACTGCGCCCCCACTCGCATTTGGCCGTGTTCTTGAAGGCAATGTCGCCATCGGGACTAAGCTCGCCTTCGCTTATAAAGCCAATCAGCCGATTCGGGTGCAGGATTATCAGACTCAGTTTGGGGTTCACATTCTTAAAGAAGCGCCTTACAAGCAAGTCTTTGATACCTTGATTCAGAAGGATCTCATCACCCTATCCGAGGACCAGTCTTATCTTTTACCGACATGGAAAGGCGAAGAGCTCCACGAAGAAGTCATGTATGTCTATTTCCATCAGATGATTGGCGGTGCGGATCAGATTCTGTGTCGGCGGGTTTCCAGTGCATAAGGGCGAATGACCATGGTCAGCAAATCCGTGACTCAGGCGGCCCCGACATCGCCCAACGAGGCCGCGTTTAAGGATTTTTTCTCTGAGCAGGCCGCGGTGTATCAGCAGTTTCGCCCGCAGTATCCGGCTGCCCTATTCGAATATTTACGGTCATGGGTGACAGGCGATCCTCCTGTTTGGGATTGCGCGACAGGCAACGGACAGGCCGCTCAAGGCCTTGCCACCTGCTTTTCGACGGTTATCGCCACCGATGCCAGCGCGGCACAAATCAATCTTGCTAAAGCCTGCGCAGGGGTGATTTATCAGGTCTGCCCGGCTGAGCACCCGCCATTTCGTGATCAGTCCATCGGTTTAATCACGGTTGCAGAAGCCATGCACTGGTTTGACCTGCTCCGCTTCTATGCAGAAGTTGCTCGGGTACTCCAACCCGGTGGGGTGCTGGCCTGTTGGAGTTATGGTCACTGCCATGTGTCTGATACCATGGACGCTGTGATTCATACGTATCGACAGACCACGTTGCAAGACTATTGGCCCACCGAAGCCAAACAAGCGGACGTCACCCACTACCCACTGCCTTCAGGATTTGAAGCCATACCATCCCCCACCTTTTATATGCTGGCGGAATGGAGATTCGAGCAATTAATGGGCTACTTATACAGTTGGTCCGCCACCCGGCGGTATCAACTGGCTCGGCATCACAATCCGCTTGATGCTGTTGAACAAGCTTTGCTACCGCTGTGGGGAGATGCGCATCAATCCCGGATGATTCAATGGCCGATGCAGCTTCGCATCAGTAAAAAGCCTGTCCACTGATTTGCTTAATTTAGATGCTGGATCTGGTTTGGTGCGCGGTGACGTTTCTCGATCAATTTGACATTATCGAACACGCCCCACATGCTTTTGGAAAGACCCAAAAGCATGGAAAAGGTCTTCTTTCATACGCTTGCCAGAATCGGATTTTCAAGCACATCCCTGTACTCAAAATCCTCAATCCCGACTCCTGCGGGCTTTTTCTTCATTTGAATGGGTGCTCGTTTTTTGAAGAAATCAAAAGATGCACTGGTAGATGATTTGAACTCGGAGTGAGGGAAAAAATTCAAGGAAGAATTTTTAGGTTTCTCAACTCAGGAGGAGCTTAGAAACCGATCCCGTTTTGCTATGATAATGTTGAATCAAAAAGAGTTTTTCGCCTGTCTTTGAGCCCTCAAAAACAGGCAGGGGCGCACACGATGCAGTAAAAGGGAGCGGTGAAGGTTGGTGCGTAACATACCTGACCCGATTCAAATGGATACATCCCAAAAGAGTCAATGTAGCGAGTTCAATGTAATCAAAAGAAGCGATAAAGGTGAGCACGCAACATACCGAAAGCAGACTCAAAAATAGACATAGAACGATTCATCCTCACATATTCTCATAAAAGGCTTGCGCTAAATCCGCCACAATATCCTGCACATCTTCCAGCCCCACAGACATTCTGACCAAAGATTGGTGAATCCCATACGCCTGTAAGGCCTCTTCCGGGTAAGCCGAATGCGTCATCGAGGCCGGATGCTGAATCAGCGTTTCAACATCCCCAAGGCTCACAGCCCGCTTCACCAACTGAAGTCGATCGAGAAACGCCTGCGTTGCAGCCTGATCTCCTCGGTATTCAAACGAGATCAACCCGCCATAGAGATCCAGCAACTGGGTCGCCAGCGCGTATTGGGGATGAGTGGCTAATCCGGGATAGTACACCTGTTTGACCATGGGATGATCCTCGAGAAAGTGGGCGACCGCCAGCGCATTGAGACTATGCCGTTGCATTCGAATGCCTAGTGTTTTCAACCCACGCAACACAAGAAAAGCCGACAAAGGCGACAGTGTGGCACCCGTCAAACATCGCAAGCCATGCATCCGAACCGTTTTCATCGTCTCTTCACGGCCCAGCACCACCCCGCCAAGGACATCCCCATGGCCGCCGATGTATTTGGTCAGGCTATGAATCACCATATCTGCGCCGTGCTCAATCGGCCTGAGCATCATGGGCGAGGCTAAGGTGCTATCGACTACCATTTGCGCATGGTAAGGTTGGAGAAGAGATGCCACCGCCTGAATGTCAATGAGTTCCAGTAAAGGATTGGAGGGACATTCAAAAAACACCAGTACTGTCTTGTCAGACAGCACCTCCCTGAGCTGTTGAAGATCAGTCATGTCAATCAAAATCACCTGCACACCAAATTTCGGTAATTCCTGAGTCAGCAAATTATAACTGTTGCCATACATCTTATTGTGCGCAATCACAACATCCCCGGACTGAAGTAAACTCCAGACAACGCTGCTGAGCGCCGCCATCCCAGATGCGAACGTCACTCCGGCTTCTGCGCCTTCCAGATCAGCCAGTCTGGATTCTAATAACGATTGGGTTGGATTATGGACCCGGCCATACACATAGCGCTGTTTTTCACCCGCAAACACCATGGCGGCCTCTTCACAGGTCTCAAAGGTATAAGAGGCGTTCACATACAGTGGCGGGGAAATCGCCTGATATGGGTCTTCAAATTGTTCTGAAGCACTATGAATGGCCCGCGTTTCCAGTTGCATCGTTCTGTTTGTATTCTTTTGAGAGATATCGCTTTGAGACATATTGCATCCGCCATTGAATTCATATTCTTTCAAAGTATAGCAGTGAACCCTTTTGCAGGTGCTGTAATACTCTGTAATAGTTTTTGTTCCGGCTGAAAAATAGACTCTCCCAATATTTCAATCAAACGCAAGAACTTAGGCCAGTTAGCCAGCATGCCAATCAGGGGCATCAATCAAGAGACTGGGTGACACAAACAGAATAAGGAACAGCAATGGAGATGGATTTATCAGGTGTGTGGTGTTGTGACGACGGGTTGACCTATCAGTTCAGACAACATCAGGATGGCAGTGTGTTTATTTGCGGGAGCGACACAACATGCACACATGTCGGCGTCGGAAAAGTCATCGATCAGTGCCTACCATCTGTAAACCTCTCATAAAATAGGGAGGATTACAATGTATAACAATTAATCATGCACAATAAGAGCAGTCACTCTGAGGTGTAAATTAGATATAAAAAGTGCAGATGTTCACTTTATGACTTACTTTGCTCTTGGGCTTTGGTGTAGCGGAGTAGGCTCGCGCAAGTTTATCTCTAGCCACTCTCTTTCATGTTTATACAGCCAGAAGAATGCCGCATTACAGTCAGACTTTATGTCATGTCGGATGGCTTCTGGGTGGTATTGACGATAAAGAAGAATCTGAAGTTGATAGCGTCGCCTTTTTGATTCATGTTTACACTGTTTACGCCAATTTACCAGTCCATCCGTAGTAGAAACGATCGGCTCAACACCCCCGGTTGAAATAGACAATCTTCGCGCGATTTCTTTACGGTGAAAGCCTTTCGTAGCAAGTTCAATTGCAATTTGGCAAACCAAAGGGGTTGGCTTAATAGGCTTTAGTCGCGTACTTATTTTTGCCCCAAGAGCAACAGCTTTTACAAAGCAGCGACTTTTGCCTATTTCCCTGCTAATGCTTGCAATTGAGTTACTTTTTTTAGGAGTGTTAAACACTTTGCTTTCTTCTGATCATTACGTGTTATGTAGTTAAATTCGGTGGTTCCAAAACCCTCTACCGACTTAGCTTTACTCAACCAATAGCTGAACAAATGTTCTGTCTTACTTCTCCGTTAATGTGACAAAAATATTTTTTCTTGGCTATCAAAAAACACTTGAAAATAATCATGTAAATAATAAGTTTTAATTTCAAACATTCTAGGCAAGGAAAATAAAAATGATAAATAAACCGATTGTCTATGATTTTCATGGTGATAAACCATTAAATACACCTTTTACTGATATAAAGCCTCAAGATATTCATATTTATCTTGATGAAATTAACGATCTTGTTAATAAAAGATTAAACGGTGTGTTAAATAATGGGTGTTTTTCTCGTGAGCTAATGAATAACCTCTCTAGTAGATCGATAGAGATTAAAAATGTCTAATAGATTATTGGTAATAGAAAAAAACCCATCCGGTTCGATTGGGTTAAAAAAAGCAAAAGAGCTGGGTGCTTATATTATATTCATTGGATCAAGGAAGTACTATAATAAAGTATCTGATAATGATTTACTCTATATTGATGAATTCTTCGAAGCAGATACTAATGACGATGAACTTGTTCTAAATATGGCTGAGCATATCAATGCTAAGAAAAAAATACAGGGTGTTATTACATTTATGGAGTTCTATGTTCCCCTTACGGCTAAAGTATCAGAAGCATTAGGTCTTAAGGGAATAACATATGAAAATGCATTGAAAGCAAGAAACAAACACCTAATGAGAGAATCTTTTGGGCAAAAAAATGTTCCTATCCCTAAATACGCTCTAATTTCGAATGTTGATAGTGCAAAAATAGAAGCAGCCAAAATTGGGTATCCAAACATTATAAAACCTATTAACATGGCCGGAAGTCGAGGTGTTTTACGTAATGATAATGTCATCGAATTGGAAAGGAATTTCCGTGAAGTCTGTGAAATAACTCCTCCATTTGGAGTAAAAAGATCTTCTTTACTTTTGATAGAAGAATATCTAGAAGGACAAGAATACAGTATTGAATCTATTTCCTTTAATGGTGTTGTGAACATTATCACAATTACTAAAAAATACGTATCAAATAATGGTTATTTTGTTGAATTAGGGCATACATTGCCTGCTAATCTACCATTACAACAAAAAATTGAAATAGAAAAAGTGGTAACACAAGCCTTGCTCGCGTTAGGTATTTATAATGGAGGAGGACATACCGAGGTTAAGGTAACAAGTGATGGTGTCAAAGTCATTGAAGTAGGCGCTCGGTTAGGAGGAGATCATATTCCTGAATTAGTGGAAATGGCTACCGGTATTGATATGTGGAAAGCAGTTATCCAAGTTTCGTTAGATATTTCACCTGACTTGAGTAAGAAGTTCAATAGATATGCCTCTATTTCTTATATCACAGCACCTTCTGGCATTGTTAAAAAGATAAATTACACCAAGAATGGCTTTGTCCATTTTGATGTTAATGTTGGAGAACATATTGAATCACTGAAAAATAGCTCTCAACGATTAGGGTATGCTATTGCGTGTGGCGTAACAGCGGAGCAGGCTGAATTTGATAGTCACCACCTTAAAGAGAGTGTTATTATCGAAATAGAGTCAGAGTAACTTAATACGTATCCTGGTGAACCAATGGCATCTCTATTCAGATTATCTTTATTAAAACATTTACCTCCCCCAATTTTTATCATGTTACTGGGGACACTGTTAACAAGAGCCGCCTATTTTATGGTTTGGCCTTTTTTAGCGATGATCCTTTATCGGCAGTTTAACATGTCAGCGACAGGGATTGGCGGATTATTGGCGCTGTCGAGTATCTTAGGCTCAGTGACAGGCATTTATACCGGATATTTGTCTGATATTTTTTGCCGCAGAACAATAATGCTTATCGGGGTGATGATAAGCATTATCTCATTCATCATGATGTCCTTCTCATCTTCACCTATCTTATATTTAATCGCTATATCCGGAATTAGTATTGGGCGTGCTCTGTTAGAAGCGTGTAGCAAAGCCTTACTGCCTATCTCAATAGGGCTATTTTATTTGCCATTTTGAACCTGGGTAGTGCTCAAAATCCTCACGTACTACGTGTACGCTCCGGTTTTTCCGCGCTGTCCGTGTTCACTGTTCATTGATAAGAATGGCCTGCAACAATTACGCCTATTGAGATAGGCTCTTAATTGGCGATTATATTGACTCTCCTAAAGAGAGAGTCAATACAATACTATCGATATTATTTGGTCAATGTTGGCGCTGCAATTGGTCCTTATATTGGCTTAGCCTCTGGCCTATCGGCACAGAGAGAAACTTTTCTAATTACAGCCATTGTTTATTTTGTTTATGGTATTATATTGCGTGTCTTTTTATTATCTTCAAAAAAGGAAGAGAAAATAAAAAAATTCAGCAATGACATTAGCTTTACAAAAACATTGAACATAATTATTTCTCACCGAACATTCATGATACTTCTATTATGTAATGTTCTTGTTATGTTTGTTTATGCTAACTTTGATTCTACGCTTGTTCAATATTTATCTAGATCAAATATCAACAATGTTACCAATTTTATTGCTTTATTAGTTATTGTCAACTCATTGACAATTATCACTTTGCAAATACCAACTTTAGTTTTATTAAGAAATTTTACACCAAGAATAAAAATATTAATCGGTATCATGTTAATTGCCATAGCTCAAATCATTTTTGCATTCTCACCTATCAATACAGTTTATTATCTCTGTGTCGCAACTGTCATTCTGAGTTTTGGGGAAATAATTGCCATACCTACGTTTAATGTCGAAGTTGATAGGCTCACACCTCACCATTTAAGGGGAGCTTTTTTTGGTGCTTACAATATGTCAAGTATCGGATCAGCTTTAGCACCTATTTACGGAGGGATCATGCTTGATTTATTTAATTCTACTCTACTGTTTTCATTATTATCCCTAATTAGCTTGATAACTCTATTGATTTATTATACTTTTTTAATCAAAAAAAATAATTAATGGTGGATGTATGAATTTCAATTTTGATGTTGTATTCGATCGTTCTGTTTTTTCATCCACTAAATGGACATACCCTCAAGACTCACTGTATACCGATAACAAGCCAACACCATTATGGGTAGCAGATATGGATTTTCAGAGTCCTCCTTCTGTCAGAAAAGCGCTTTTGAACATCATTGATTATGGCATATTGGGTTACACTAATTGTAGCTTATCAACATTAAATGCGATTACAGACTGGCAAAAAAACAGGCATGACTGGACAATTGAACCCGATTGGATTGTTCAGAGCCCAGGTGTTGTTACTGCGATTGATATTATAATTAATGCACTTTCGGAGCCCGATGATTCTATCATTATAATGACACCTGTTTATGGGGCATTTTCGCGCTCTATACTCGCCAATCAACGCTCCGCAATAACTGTTCCTCTTCATAATATTAGAATCTTCAATTAAAAATATGCTCCATATCTGTCATTTTCAGAATGATGACTGCGTCAACTGACAGAGCTAAACCCTATGGATTTCAAGATGCATCGCGACGGCAAGGGAGCGAATCCCCGGGAGCATAGAGAACTATGTGACCGGGGTGAGTGAGTGCAGCCAACAAAGAGGCAACTTGAAAGATAACGGGTATAAACCACCCAGGTCATAATTCCGGTAGTTAGATATGGTCGAGTTGCCCGAGGGGATCTCACCCATAGGCTCTCACGCAACTGGACGTGAAATAGAGTAGAGCGCCAGCGAGTTACCATTTGCTATGACACTTTTCCGAACGCCTCCTCTCCAAACCGGACATGAGACTTTCGACCTCATCCGGCTTTCCAGTATCATTTTTCCCGATTTTTAGTTGGACGAAACTTGTAAATCTCCTTACGGGCAAACTTTATTGTCTCTCCACACCAGTCACAACGCCTGAGCACATGCCCAGGCGGAACTCCATGCCCACTGGAAGTTATAGCCACCAAGCCAGCCGGTGACGTCTACCACTTCCCCGATAAAATAGAGTCCTTTTATCTGATTAGCTTCCATCGTTTTGGATGAGAGTTGGTGAGTGTCGATACCTCCCATTGTCACTTCGGCGGTGCGATAGCCCTCTGTACCGTTGGGTTGTACCCGCCATGATTGGAGGTTTACCGCCAACTGTGTTTGCTGATTTGGGGTTAGTTGTTTAAGAGCAATATCTGGGATTTGGCCGAGCGTTTGCAGGCACTCTGTCAACCGCTTTGGTAATAATTTTGCCAAAGTATTTTTTACGCTTTGGTTTGGATGAGAACTCCGCTCTTTCTCCAGAAGGGCTTCCAGATCATTATCTGGAAGTAAGTTAATACTCACAAACTCTCCTGATTGCCAGTAACTGGAAATTTGTAAGATTGCTGGACCAGAGAGTCCTCGGTGAGTAAACAGGATATTTTCTTTGAATAGAACGCCATTTTCGGCGGTGACAATGGCGGGAACGGACACACCAGAGAGCATATGAAGTTGCTCCAGTAGTGGTTTATGCAGAGTAAAAGGTACAAGGGCGGCGCGGGTTGGCAAGACTTTCATGCCGAACTGTTCTGCAATTCGATACCCAAAAGGCGTTGCTCCAAGACCTGGCATAGATAATCCACCGGAAGCGATAACAAGTGAGCGTGTACTTACTTCTTTTCCGTTAACGAGGATAACGAAACCTTGCTCATTTTTTTCTACCTGGCTAACTTCACTGCGCAGACGAATAGTGACCTGACCGGCTTCACACTCTTTCAGCAACATATCAACTATCTGTTGGGCGGAATCATTACAGAAAAGCTGCCCTAGTGTTTTTTCATGGTAAGCAATGCCATGACGCTGAACCAGTTCGATAAAATCCCATTGTGTGTAACGGGCCAGAGCAGATTTGCAAAAATGGGGGTTAGCAGAAAGATAAGCTGATGGTTCTGTGTACATATTAGTGAAGTTGCAACGTCCACCACCGGACATCAAAATCTTACGCCCGGCTTTTTTACCATTATCCAGAACGAGTATCCGTAAACCGAGCTGTCCAGCCTGAGCTGCACAGAACAAACCTGCTGCACCGGCACCAATAATCACCGCATCAAATTTTTCCACTGTTTTTCTCTTTATGACTAAATAATTTAGTGGGGAATTTCCCCTAATATGTTGTATTTTTGATAAGTTTGTAGGGAAAAAGTCCTTTATAACTTAAAATTGTCAATTTTTTAAAAGATATGTAATTTAATGATATATAAGGAGTATTCCTATTTCTTATTGTTATCTAGTTGTCATGAAATCAAAAAAAGTTCATATTTCACTTCCCCCGCTAGCATTTGTCACTGATAATGCGCCGCGTTCATGTCCAACTAACTGGCTTAACGTTTATGCTACATCTTTTTACTGGCCTGGATTTTCACACCAGCTTAATGTTAGTACTGGCACTACTGTTTGTGCTATTTTATGAAGCCATTAATGGCTTTCATGATACCGCGAATGCGGTAGCAACAGTTATTTATACCCGTGCTATGCGAGCACAGTTCGCCGTTGTTATGGCTGGGGTATTTAACTTCTTTGGTGTTCTTCTTGGTGGATTAAGTGTCGCTTACGCGATTGTACATTTACTTCCAACCGATCTTCTTCTCAATGTCAGTTCTGCTCATGGCCTTGCTATGGTGTTTTCCATGTTGCTGGCTGCGATTGTCTGGAACCTTGGGACCTGGTATTTCGGTTTACCTGCATCCAGTTCTCATACCCTGATTGGTTCTATCATTGGTATCGGTTTGACCAATGCGATCGTAACCGGTTCTTCTGTGGTTGATGCGTTGAATGTGCCAAAGATGATACAGATTTTCCTGTCGTTGATCCTCTCTCCTTTAATCGGATTGATCATTGCGGGGGCAATCGTGTTTCTACTGCGCCGTTACTGGAGTAGCACCAAGAAACGTAAACGTATTCATCTGACACCCGCTGAACGAGAAAAGAAGGATGGTAAGCGTAAACCTCCTTTCTGGACACGCACTGCGCTGATTTTATCTGCGGTAGGTGTCAGCTTCTCTCATGGGGCGAATGATGGTCAGAAAGGTATCGGTTTGATTATGCTGGTGCTAATTGGTGTGGCTCCAGCGGGATTTGTCGTAAACATGAATGCCAATGGTTATGACATTGCCCGTACCTACGATGCCATTACTCACTTGCAGCAATATTATCAGCAGCATGGCGCAGCGTTATCCCATGTAATTGAACTGACTCCCTCGGTTGCTGTTGCGGAAGATGAATCGGAAGGGCGATTCCATTGTGATATTACGCGTGCTGTTGTTGTTCTTGATCAGACAGAAAGCCTATTAAAGGGCATTCAGAGCTACAGTGAGCTGAGTGCTGAACAGCGTAACAATATGCGTCGCATGTTGATGTGTATTGCTGATACGGCTGAGTCTTTGGCTAAACTGCCGGAAACCCGTGCTGAAGACGCCCGTTTCCTGAATAAATTGCGGAAAGATTTATTACACACCGTTGAGTATGCACCTGTCTGGATTATCATTGCGGTAGCACTAGCACTGTCTTTGGGAACGCTGGTTGGCTGGAAACGTGTTGCAGTCACTATTGGTGAGAAGATTGGCAAAAAAGGTATGACCTACGCGCAGGGTGTTTCAGCTCAGATGACTGCTGCTGTTTCAATTGGTGTTGCGAGTTATACCGGTATGCCGGTCTCTACTACGCAGGTACTTTCTTCTGCGGTGGCTGGAACGATGTTAGTCGATGGCGGTGGTGTTCAGAGGAAAACTATCCAGAATATCATGTTGGCTTGGATACTGACGCTGCCGGTTTCAATCGGGTTGTCCGGTACGCTTTACTGGTTCGCTTTGAAACTGATTTAATTATTTTAATGGATAATTTGAAGGCGGTATGGATCAACTATACCGCCTTTTTCTTTAATACCAAATCAACATAGAAATCAGGCAAATAACAACTAGTCCACTCAGTGCACTGGTCAAAATAAATTGTTTTCTCAACCTTTCACAACGAAGAACAACTTCTGGATCATGATGATCAAGGTAACGTTGTGAATTGATGTAGTTCACTAGCCGTATTTGCTTATTAAGTTGCCCATGAGTAGTGAAAAAGCCGTTACCGTCTACTGATTGATAAAGCAAGGGATCAGACTGACGAAGAATGGACAGCAATGCTCGTAGTGAAGAGAAGTAGCGCATCATATTGATAATGCAGACAAGACACAGTGCCCAAAACAGTGCGATTGTACTGAACATAATCCCCTCCTTAGAATGGTTAGCTAGAGCTGTCACAAAAAAGAAAAAATCAAAATTGCAGGTGGTGACACCTTATATTTATTGTAGGAAAGATAGTCAGATAGTACAAAAAACCTGTTCTGTGTCAGTTGGGACAAAACTGGCAGAAAAACATCATAAACACTTATCTAGTCAGTTTTATTCAACCATACAACTCTAGAGAGACTGATTAGTTGTTCGCGTAAATATGTTGAGTTTCAAGGAAGGCCATAAATTCAGAGTAGGATTTTGTTATCCATCAAGTGGCAGGAAGAACAATTGTGGTATATGTTGTTTGGTGGATGTTCTTTGTCCAGTCGTTGAATACGATGATCTGTGATCGAAACAGTACTTGAAGAACATCCTCAGTAGTAATATACCCTATGGATTTCAAGATGCATCGCGACGGCAAGAGAGCGAATCCCCGGGAGCATAGATAACTATGTGACCGGGGTGAGTGAGTGCAGCCAACAAAGAGGCAATTTGAAAGATGACGGGTATAAACACAGGATAGTGGCAATTTGCCCTGCCAACTCACTAATTCGGCATTATGGAAGGAGTTCGCTTATGGCTTACAAACATATTCTTGTTGCGGTTGATTTATCCCCGGAAAGTCAGGTTTTGGTGAGAAAAGCTGTTTCTATGGCTAAACCGGACAATGCCAAAGTTTCCCTGATCCATGTTGATGTTAACTATTCCGATCTCTACACCGGTTTGATTGATGTTAATCTCGGTGATATGCAGCAACGTATTACTGACGAGACCCGCAGTGCGCTGAAAGCTCTCTCTGCAAATTCAGATTATGACATTCAGGAAACCCTGAGTGGTAGCGGTGATCTGGGGCAAGTACTCGTTGATGCAATTAAGAAATATGACATAGATATGGTTGTTTGCGGTCATCATCAGGATTTCTGGAGCAAATTGATGTCTTCTGCTCGTCAGTTAATTAATACGGTGCATGTTGATATGCTGATTGTTCCTCTGCGTGATGATGAATGACAACAGATTGAAAAGTTATTCGATAAAATCGCCTGCTTATGCAGGCGTTTTTTGGGGTGAAATGGAGTGTTGTTTGGTTTATACCCGATGCAATCAAGAAATTTTTTTTACCTTTCTGCAAAAAAACTTCTTGAAAGATGAATATAGAACAGTGATATATTCAAAGGGCAAACACAACTTACCTCACATTTTCGACAAAAATAATTATTAGAAAATGGCTGGGGTCCCATCACAACCGAAGTAGAAATAAGGAATAACTAAATGAGCTGTTTACTATCTTTGTCTTCATTTCTTGGATCGATTCAACGCAGGGATGAATATCAACCAGAATATCTCCAGGCTGTTCGGGAAGTATTCACCTCTCTTTGGCCGTTTCTTGAACAAAATCCAAAATACCGCGAACACAGCTTATTGGAGCGTATGGTGGAGCCAGAAAGGGTTATCCAGTTTCGGGTTTGTTGGGTCGATGATCAGGGTAAAGTTCAGGTAAACCGTGCATGGCGAGTGCAGTTCAACTCAGCCATTGGGCCATATAAAGGTGGTATGCGTTTTCATCCATCGGTGAATCTCTCTATTCTGAAATTCCTGGGCTTTGAACAAACCTTGAAAAATGCGCTGACAACCTTACCAATGGGTGGAGGTAAAGGCGGTTCAGATTTTGATCCTAAAGGAAAAAGCCAAGGCGAAGTGATGCGTTTTTGCCAGGCATTAATGACAGAATTGTACCGCCATTTGGGGCCAGATACCGATGTGCCCGCAGGTGATATTGGTGTGGGTGGCCGTGAAGTGGCTTTTATGTCAGGGATGATGAAAAAGCTTTCTAACAACACGGCTTGTGTATTCACTGGCAAAGGTCTCTCTTTTGGCGGTAGTTTGATTCGCCCGGAAGCAACTGGTTATGGTCTGGTCTATTTCGTCAATGCCATGTTAAAACGTCATGGCATGGGGTTTGAAGGTATGCGCGTATCGGTTTCCGGTGCTGGTAATGTCGCGCAATATACGATTGAAAAATGTATGGCATTGGGAGCGAAAGTGGTAACCGCTTCGGATTCCGGCGGTACCTTAGTCGATGAGGAAGGTTTCACACCAGAGAAGCTGGCTCATCTTGAAGAGATAAAAAACCAACACTATGGCCGAGTGGAAGAATATGCCAGAGAGCGGGGTCTGACTTTCTTGAAAGGGTTACAACCGTGGTCTGTGCCGGTTGATATCGCTTTGCCATGTGCTACCCAGAATGAACTGGATTTAGATGCGGCTAAGGTTCTTATCAAGAATGGCGTTAAAGCTGTTGCTGAAGGGGCGAATATGCCAGCAACTATTTCAGCAACTGAAGCCTTTATTGAAGCCGGTGTGCTATTTGCACCAGGTAAAGCAGCCAATGCGGGTGGCGTGGCAACATCTGGTTTGGAAATGGCACAAAATGCGGCCCGTTTAGGTTGGAAGGCTGAAAAAGTGGATGCACGTTTGCATCACATCATGCTAGATATTCACCACGCCTGTGTTGAGTATGGTGGCGAGGGTAAACAGACCAATTATGTTCAGGGTGCGAATATTGCTGGATTTGTGAAAGTTGCCAACGCCATGCTTGCTCAAGGTATTCTGTAGGCTAAAAGATATCAGCCGCAATATACGGCTGATTTTTTTAACAAGGATAAATGTCAAAACGGTGGTTTTTCGTGGTGATAGCTGCTGATGCAGCAACTCCAGCTAAGGGTTCTGCATAATCAGGCCGCTTTACCACGACGCGGCGTTTTGCCAAAGCGCGTGCAGGGGATAGCAAACTATCAGCATCTTCATCAGCGCCAACCAGAGATTGGAACACTCGCATCTCTTTTTTAACCAGTGCACTTTTCTGCCTATGTGGATACATAGGATCAAGATAAACGACATCGGGCTGTGGCGTAATATCGGCCAGCGCTGTAATGCTGGAGGCATGGAGCAGTGTCATGCGTTCTTGCAGCCAGCTACCAATTTCTTCATCCTGATAACCCCGTTGCAGCCCATCATCCAGCAATGCTGCGACTACAGGATGGCGTTCCAGCATTCTTACATGGCAACCTAGTGATGCCAGTACAAAGGCATCGCGCCCCAGGCCTGCGGTAGCATCTACGACTGTTGGCAGATAATCTTTTTTGATCCCGATGGCCTTAGCGATAGCTTCACCGCGTCCGCCACCAAAGCGGCGGCGATGGGCCATTGCACCTGATACAAAATCGACATAGATGCCACCTAGCTTTGGTTCATCTCGTTTGCGAAGTTCAAGGCGTTGAGTGGTAAGGACCAACGCCATAATAGCGCTTTCGTTATGCACTAACTCCCAGCGCTCTACCAGTTGAGATAAGGCGCTGTTATCAGCGCCTTGTTCACAGATTAAACAGATTCCCACCTTAAATTATCCTTTAATACCGGCCTTGCGCAGCATTGCATCCAGTTTTGGTTCACGGCCACGGAAGCGTTTGAACAGCTCCATTGGTTCTTCGGAACCACCACGGGACAAAATGTTATCAAGGAAAGATTGCCCGGTTTCGCGGTTAAAAATGCCTTCTTCCTCGAAGCGGGAGTAAGCATCGGCTGCTAACACATCAGCCCATAGATAACTGTAGTAACCCGCGGCATAACCACCGGAGAAGATGTGGGTGAATGAATGTGGGAAACGGCCCCATTCAGGTGAAGGCACTACCGAGACCAATTTTTTCACTTCCTTTAAGGTCTTCATGGTCTGAGCACCTTTCTTTGGATCATACTCAACATGCAGACGGAAATCGAACTGACCAAACTCAAGCTGACGCAAGATCCGCATAGCCGCTTGATAGTTTTTCGCTGCTAAAAGATTATCCAACATGGATTGTGGTAGAGGCTCTTGGGTTTCATAGTGACCAGAGATAAATGCCAGTGCTTCTGGTTCCCAACACCAGTTCTCCATGAACTGGCTTGGCATTTCGACTGCATCCCACGGTACACCGCCAATACCGGAAACGCCGGCAGTTTCAATCTGGGTCAGCATATGCTGTAGACAGTGACCGAACTCGTGGAACAGCGTATTGACTTCATTGTGGGTGAACAACGCTGGTTTATTACCAACAGGTTTATTGAAGTTGCAGTTCAGATAAGCGACAGGTTTTTGCAGTTCACCGTTGGAACGACGCATTCTGCTGATACACTCATCCATCCAAGCGCCACCACGTTTATTCTCGCGTGCGTACAGATCCATATAGAAGCTACCGCGCAGCTCATTGGTGTCATCGTACAGATCAAAGAAACGGACATCTGGATGCCAAGTTTCTACATCATGGCGCTCTTTGGCGGTAATACCATAGATACGGCGAACAACTTCGAATAACCCTTCAACAGCCTTTTGTTCAGGGAAATAAGGACGTAACTGCTCATCATTGATAGAGAACTCGTACTGTTTTTGTTTTTCGCCATAGTACGTCATATCCCAAGCTTCCAGCTTGTGGGCACAATGATGCCATTTAGCAAAACCTTTTAATTCATCTACTTCTTCTTCGCCCTGTGGATGCGCGCGTTTTGTCAAATCATTCAGAAAATCCAATACTTCCTTCGGGGTTTTTGCCATCTTGGTTGCAAGGGATTGTTCAGCATAATTTTTGAAACCAAGCAATTGAGCCTGTTCGTGACGCAGCGCAAGGATTTCGGCGATCACTTCGCTGTTATCCCATTTACCTGCATTTGGGCCTTGATCGGATGCGCGGGTATTGTAGGCGTGGTAAATTTCCCGACGCAGTTCACGGTTATCTGCATAAGTAATAACCGGCTGGTAACTTGGTGCTTCTAAAGTCAGTAGCCAGCCTTTTTGTCCTTTAACTTCTGCTTGTGCTTTAGCGGCGGCAATCGCGCTTTCAGGCAGACCAGACAGATCTTTCACATTAGTAATTAATTTAGTCCAGCCCATAGTGGCATCGAGCACATTATTGTTGAATTGCGAACTTAAATCTGACAAACGTGCACTGATCTCGCCATAACGTTTCTGCTTCTCTTCGGGCAGACCAATACCTGATAGTTTAAAATCACGCAGTGCATTTTCGACAACTTTGCGTTGAGGCAGAAAGAGCTTCTCAAACTCAGCACTTTCACGTAATGACTTATAGGCTTGATATAATCCCTTGTGCTGACCTAACCAGGTACTGAATTCGGACAGTAATGGCAAACTTTCTTCATAGACGGCGCGTAATTCTGGGCTGTTCTTAACTGCATTCAGATGATTGACTGGTGACCATGCACGGGATTGTTTATCCCCTGCTTCGGCCAATGGTTGACACAGATTATCCCAGGTAAAAACGGTATTCTCGGCCAATATTTTTTCGACGGTTTGGCGATAATTGGCAATGACTTCCTTTACAGCCGGAACAACATGTTCTGGTTTAATAGAAGAAAATTTTGGTAAACCTGATGGAACGAGTAACGGATTAGTCATATAAAGCGTCCTGTTTATGTGTTGGATACATTGCTGAGCGGAGCAACCCTGTATCGTAATGGGTATCGGCTAATAAGATGTAGGTAAAATTTGGCAAACACAACGCGAATGTTGAGCTTATGAACAATAAAATTTAATGCTTTTTAGCAAATTGAGAATGATTTCAGCAAACGGATTCAGAAGCCAGATAATATGCGCTATGATGAGTCGCTTTTCATAATTCTTTGTATTTATATGGAAGATCATCGTCCCCGGTGGGGCGGCTGGACTTCAAATCCAGATGGGGCCGCCAGCGGTCTCTGGCAGGTTCGACTCCTGTGATCTTCCGCCAATTAGCCTCCCCTGAATTCCACCACAGTCAATAAATCCCTTATACTACCTGCCATTGCAATCAGTTATGTTCTCCTGAGGTCAACTCATGTCTACCAGAATCAAGTACATTCTGGGGGCATTATGGGGGGTATAAAAGATGCCCCTATTTTGAGGTGCCCCCAATGAAGTTAACAGCCCGACAAGTTGATACTGCTAAACGAAAGAAAAGCCTTACAAGTTATCTGATGGCGGTGGCCTCTACCTTGAGGTAGCAACCAGCGGCTCACGTTACTGGCGTTTGAAGTATCGTTACGCAGGTAAAGAAAAACGTCTGGCTTTTGGTGTATATCCAGAAGTCTCCTTGGCTGAAGCGCGTGATAAACGTGAAGCTGCAAAAAAGGTACTGGCAGCAGGTAACGCTGTGGTGAAGTATTCCGTCATGCGATCGTGACCGGACGCGCTGAATATAATCCAGCCCCTGATCTCGCTACTGCCCTTGCAACACCAAAGAAAACAAATTTTCCCTTCCTGACTGCCGAAGAACTACCGCACTTCCTTAGCGATCTTGCAGGGTATCCCGGCAGTATTATCACCAAAACGGCAACCCAAATTATCATGCTTACAGGTGTACGAACTCAGGAGTTACGTTTCGCCCGCTGGGAAGACATCAACTTTGAAAAGCGACTCTGGGAGATACCAGCTGAAGTAATGAAGATGAAACGACCACATACCGTTCCGCTGTCAGATCAGGTAGTGGCACTTTTTGAATCACTTAAGCCAGTTACCGGCATGTACCCTCTTGTTTTCGTTGGACGTAATGATCGTACTAAGCCGATCTCAAAGGAAAGCATTAATCAGGTGATTGAGTTATTAGGATACAAAGGAAGGCTGACGGGGCATGGTTTTCGTCACACAATGAGTACCATTCTGCATGAAGAAGGTTTTAACTCGGCGTGGATTGAAACTCAGCTTGCTCATGTGGATAAGAATGCGATTCGTGGGGCTTACAACCATGCGCAATATCTGGATGGAAGGAAAGAAATGATGCAGTGGTACGGAGATTATATTACTAAGTTAAGTAATCAAAGGTTATTAAAATTTTAAAGGTTGATTTTTAATTATATACTCAAGATACTTCAAAGTGCATGTTTGAAAAACGATTATGTTGTTGAATTTAAATGTTTTTATATCTGACGACTCAAGCATCTTGAAGTTCATTCGGTATAGATTAATAAGAAGAAAAAAATATTTCTCCATTCTTAATAAATGTTCACATCTATTAAGATGAAATTTAATGAAAAATAAAATTTAACATTGCAAAAGAGATCAAAGAAATTCACGAAAATTATATTTATTAAACTTTTTAAACACGTTGAATCTTATTTTTAGAATCTTCCAACCAATACGTGCCTTTACTGGCACGATTGATCGTCTAATAGTTTTCGACTTCCTCTAGGAGGTCGCCAATGGCGCTTCTTGCGCTTCTTGTGTTTTATTTTTTGCCTCAGCCACTATATCACTAAAAGAGCTTTCAAAATCATTCTCTTCACTTTCGATAATCTCTTCATTAGGAGTGGTCGATTTTGCATTAACTTTTAGATCAGTAACAATAGATGAAAACAGTTTTTTTCCTACAATGTTGTATAACTGCAAACCAATCGCCAATTTTTTCGACTCAAGACTCACATCTGAAGCTTTAATTGATTCCAACTCTTTAAACAGAGTATCAGATTCATCACCTGGAACATTTTGCATAAGCTGTAAGCAAAATGAGTGGACCTTTGATGATAAATCTTCATAACTGACATCATTAAGAATTTCAGTTATATCCTTAGATCTCCGCCCCGCTTGGTCTCGATCAACTTGCCTATCAATAATGTCTATCATTTTTTTTAATATCAAGTTGAGGCCTAAATCAATTTGTGATTGGGAATTTTCGGACCCAAGCTTAAGAAAGGAGCTACGCATTACAAAAAAACTACCAATAGAGGCATAAAGAACATTAGCGACTTGCTTACTCGCTTCATTCGTTGTTGTAAGATTTAGGCTTTCAGAAACTTGTTGATTGACACCAAAGGTATGTAATAAGAATAACCCAGCACAACAAATCAAGCCGTTAATGAATAAATAAAATGCCCCTGGAAGGCATTTCATTACTGAAACAGGTTCATCTTTATATCTTGAACCTAACTCGATAGCACTTAACAGAACACCAATTATAAAAACACAAAAGTATTCCATAATCCCCTCAAGACTGAAGAAGTTAGCAGGAGCAATCATCAATAAAATCAGCAAGATAGCCCTAGTCGGAAATGTGCTATCATCATATTTTTTGCTGTTATTTCGTAAGTTTAAGAATGGCATTCAGGCCTTCTCTGGTAAGTCTTATATTTAAATTATCTGGGCCAACATTATTAGAATCCCCGACACGTTCATGATTTATGATGCTGACGGATATATATCCTGATTTTTTTAAACCTTTAACAATTGTTGATAATGCATTGTAATTAATACCCATGATAGATTTTATTTGCTTAATTGTTGTAGTTGAGTTTGCATCATGAGATGTTAATACACCAATACATTTCAAAGCCTTATTTGAAAGCTCTTCATAAAAATCTAGGGTGCTTTTAGCCTCACTGTCTCGTAAAGCGGAGTAACTCATAATTCGTTTCATAAATTCTCCAAGTTAAACAATAACTTCTTCTTTAACATTAATGTCTAATGGCTTTAACAAATTATATTCATTGACAATATAATCATACAGTTTAGTCGTTTTTTTAGTTTTTAAGGTGACGACCAAAGAATAATTTAACTCTGGCAATGAACGCATTTCTTTATTGGATAATGCGTGACCTTCATCTCTAGTTAAATAGCGAATATCAAGACATGGCTCTAAGATACTTGTTGAGAAAAATGAATCACTCACTTTATAACATGTTTCCCACTTATGGGCGTCTCTTCTAAGTGTTTGTTCGTTACCATAAATTTTTGTTTTACTAAAAAGAGTTCTAGTAGCAGCTTCGGATGGTAATTTACCCGTAACTTTATCTAAAGTAAATTTTTTGCTATGCGGACGAAAAGTGACTTCAATTCCCGCGCGTGAATAACTCACTGGATGTTGATGATCGACCTCAGTATAAAAACAAATCGTTGCCTCCAATGCGACATTCGTCTTTATTTTTTGTAAAATACTAGGACACGGAATAGCGGCTCTTACACCACTACTTTTGTTCAAAATACCTTGGTAAATAATTGTAACTGAATCATCAGAACAAAATACAAAATTATGTAAATTTTTATCAACCCGCCCCCAACCACAACCTTTTTTATCATTGTTAGATTCCGCAGAGTGGATTAACAAACTTCTCAAAGTGGCAGGAGGTAACTTACCTAGAGTCATTCGATCTAATCGTGCAGCTAATCGAGTAACCAAGGGTGCTGCAAAACTTGTCCCATATTTCTTTTTCTCCTCAAAATCGTATAAACCAATAAGTCTAAGTTTTTCTCCTTGGTCAGAATTGCATCCACCAAAAAAAATAACATCCGGTTTAACATATCCTGGACGTCGACCAGGGCCGATACTACTATAATTTGCTCTAGACCATTTGTTTTTCTGAGAGTCAGTTGCGCCAATACTCATACCGTTAAGGATATCGGCCGGAGGCTGAATTCGAGCTAAATCCTCATCCTCTGGAAAATCATTAAGCATTCCTCCAGTGTTACCAGCCGCAATTATTAAGAGCACAGAACCATCAGCAGCAATTTTATCTAGAGTCGATGTCCAGAGATTCGGCTCATCATCTGGGCAAGGAACTTCCGGCCCTAAGCTTATATTGGCTATTTTATACTTTCTTTTAGAAAGGACTAAGCATATACGGTCAAGAACATCTACTAAACCAATATCTTCATCATCTTTTTCGCAATAGACTTTGTAGTGATCTAATGGAATGATTTCATGTTCATCTGAAGAAAGTTCTTCCATCGTTCCATACATCACAGCGGATGTTACAAGCTCGCCATGAGTAAATATTTTAGAATCACCATCGTTACTTCCTGTCAGATCAAAATATCTAAGATGCGTAGTTGATAGCTGGCTAGATATTAAACCGCCATCAAAAACTGCAACCAATGGTTGAGCATTTGCATTTTGAATCTCATGTTTAGATACAGCGATAGATTCTTTACCAGATACTTGTTTTTTTGCATCTGAGTTAACATCATCCATATCTAAAAAAGAATTAAATAAATTTATTTTAGATGCAGGCCTAACAACACGCACGAATACAAATTTAGCTAGTTCACTTATTTTAGAACAGTCAATTTTAACAAAACAAAATGCTAACCCACCAATAAACCTTATCTTACTTTTATCTATTTCACCATCCATCTTTTCGATAAAAGATATAAAACTTAAGACTTTATCTTTCTCTGTCTCGTCGGCATGCAAAACCACCTCATAAGTGTTATATTGCTCATCTTCTTTTGATTTTATTTTATCTTTGAATGAATATAATCGTAGCTCCTCTATTTTACCAATATCAGTACTAACCTCCTCGCTGAGATTATTTTCTTCAATATCGGCAAGAAGCTTCTCAAAAGAAGATTTTTTCCCGGATAAAAAATATAGCGAACTTGAGACGGATTGAGTCTTTTGAACTTTATTAACAGCAGTCTCAGGTTTAACAAAAACCTCTTTGCTACCAATACTAGTCAGTCCGTAGTCATTTAGCAAAGCTTTAGGATAATAGCTCTTAGCTAAAAAACTTGGATGAAGGGTTAAAGCTGTTACAATCGTATCATTAGGCTTGGCGTCAGCAGGAAGTTCATCTGCTTCAATCAGTGTATTTGCTAGTTTTGTTGCAACACGCCTAGAAGATATGTTGTAAGGATAAGGGTGAGGTTCATCACCAGGTGGTCTTCCTGAATAATCATTCGGAATAGCATATTTTTCACCATTACCTAAAATAACTTTTTTCATGTACATCCCTTATTCAGAAAGAGCTTTTTTTATCGTAGGCCTAGAAATATTTAATATTTCGGAAACCTTACGTTGTGAAACATTTGCTGTTACTAAATGCACAGCAATATTCTTTTTTTCTTCCAGCGTGAAATTATCTTTTTCTCCATTCTTTAAAAAAGATGTCGCTAATTGTGAAATCATATCTTTATTATCCAAAATAACTGATTTTTGGATAAGATTTATATCATTTCTGATATCACTATATGACATACCCTTGAACAAAATTGATAAATCAGCTATTTTTTTATTACCGGTTAAATTTAACAGAAACTCTTTTATTTCCTTGTCTTGCGGATATTTAAAATCGAGTTTTATTTCGAACCGTCTCCAGATCGCAGGATCAAGAAGCTCAGCATGATTAGTAGCCGCTATTAATATAGAAGTGCTAGGCCAATGATCTATTGCTTGTAATAACACAGTGACCAGTCGTTTAAGCTCGCCAATATCGCGTTCATCATCTCTTTTCTTTGCTAATGAATCAAATTCATCGAGCAATAAGATACATGGAGTATTAGATGCCTCTTTAAATATATTTATTAAATTATTACCTGACTGCCCTAATAAACTACTCATTATGGCAGCTAAATTTACTATTTTAATCGGCAATCCCATTTCACGAGCTAGCCATTCTGCTGTAAGTGTTTTTCCAACACCCGGCGGCCCTTTAAAAATAAGAGTTTTGATTGGCTCTAATTTATGTTGAGCTAGTTTTCTCGCATTTTTGTGCTCTTTAATAACTTGGCTTAGAGCCTCTTTGTTTTGTGAGCACAGCACTAATTTATTCAATTCATCATCATTCTTTTTTGCATCGAATAAAAACGTGTTATTTTCCTCACCTTTTATGAGGTGCGGATTGATCCTTTCTGGCGCTGAGCGTAATGAATTACCAATCATTTTTGATAATTGCTTACTTGACTCGGGGTCAGTTGCGCGCAGCTCACTGCTTAAAATATTAGCAATGATTTTCACTTGCTCCAACTTGCCTGACAGCGCTGAGTCCACCAACCGCACAATCAATTTACCATTCACGTAACCACCAATTCATTGATTTACAATGCAAAAAATAAAACATGGTATATTATAGTTCTTTTTCCTCATAAAGTTTACCAATTTTGTATACATTTTATGGCGAGAACGTACGGACAGTTACGCAGGAGTTCGATGCTGTCCTCTTATAGGACGCCCCCTCAGATGAAGAATGCAGTAAACTCACCTGGGACGGTTATCTATCAAGTTACAACTCTTAGGTATACTGCCCAAAACATCTTGATATGACGTTTTCAGGATCAGGTTGTTTCACCGTGGGTGCCGCTCTGCGCCAGACAATCCCCGCCTGAGTAAAGTAACGATAGAGGACATTTTGCGTCAGAGAGAGGTTGAGTCATTCATTAAGGGTATGAGTCATGAGCTCAAGGCTCCAGCGAGAGCGGAGATAGCCTAATTCTTGGGGGGATTGCTGTAATAAGACAAGCAATAAGTTATAGAGAGGGGAGAGATCCCAGACAGCAGGTCGGCCAACGGGTAAACTTTTGAGTCCTTCGAGCCCATATAACGTAAACCACTCAACCCAACGATTGACGGAAGAACGCGCGGCGTGAAGGGTTTTAGCAACATAAGTCACCGTCAATCCCTCATTGAGCATCAATAGCGCCGTCAATCGACGGGAATAGTTCTTATCGCGAGTTTTATGGATAAGTTTTCTCATTTTCTGGCATTCATCTTGAGGTATGGGTGCTATGATAGGCATCACTCAGTCCGTGTTGGGGTTTGGGATTTTTCGCAATTGATCAGATCGCAAAAATCGGACTGAGTTCCCTTCCAGTGATCTACTATTTTGAAAATTTATTTAGTTACACGATTTGGAAAAAAGGTAGTAGACGAAGAACTTTCATCAATTGGCAAACTAAAGTACTTTTATGGCAATTACGCTAAACAGCTGGAGTTTAGGGGGATGCATCATGAATTTCCCCTACTAAAGCTGTTAATTGAGGAATTATTACGCTTAGGGCACCATGACATTGTTAAATTTCTTCAAGGTATTCGGCGAGATTACGAGGGTCTTCTTCCTATCTATGTTGAATTAGTGGCTGCTATCATGTTTTATGCGATCTTAACAGGTGATCGTGACCGCTTCCTGATGCGTTTCATGAGGATTCAGCGTTGGTTTGACGATACGGCTTTATCCACAAGGCATCCATTTCGGGCATGGGGCAGGGACAACTACGAAAGATGCATGTACCTACTTCTAAGGCGATATCTACGGCACTTTTTTGGCGCAGCTATTGAGAGTCCCCAAGAAATTGTTGATCTCTACAACAGCTTTTTCTCACTTCAGGTTGTTGACGTCGGGGAGATGAGCCAAATCGTTAGCTTTTTCTATTTCATGGGCAGGCAGAGCAAAGAGACTACCTTTTTTATCATCCCAGAGTATGTGTTTGACACACTACCAGGGTCAGGCGACGCCTTCGGAAGTGGTCTTAAACTAAGTTGAAGAGGTGATGCAATACCATACACAAATAGCGCCAAAATTGTCGTTTTTGGCGCTCATTTTTCCACGCTTTGTGGCGACAATACAGTAAGTTAACTTACCACTACCATTCCAAAAAATTTCACACCCTCATTACCCCTTTGAAGTACCGAAAGACTTTCAGGTAATACATTCAAAGGAGCGCCTTATGTCCAAACACACTGATTCACAGGATGCGGTAAACGCATTCCAAGCCTGCCTTAGCTTCCTACCCTTCTCTACAACTGAACGCATCCTGAAGCAATTAAAGCAATCCATCGACTACGAGCCAGTGATTGGAATTATGGGTAAAACCGGCGCAGGTAAAAGCAGCCTTTGCAACGCACTATTCCAGGAGCAAATTTGTCTGACTAGCGAGCTTATGGCTTGTACCCGTGAGCCACAGCGCTTGGTCCTCACTGTGGGCGAACGCAGCATAACCCTTATCGATCTTCCTGGTGTGGGCGAAACTCCTGAGTTCGATGCTGAGTATATGGCGCTCTATCATCGTTTGTTTGTTGAACTGGATTTGGTTATTTGGGTATTACGGGCTGAAGACCGCGCTCGGGCAATAGATATTACAACGCACCGATTATTACTTTCTAATGGCGCTGATGCATCACGTTTCTTATTTGTGATAACACAGGCTGAATGTATTCCTCCGTTGCCAACTAACTCTGAGTGCAGGGATCGGCCTTCTCCAACACAATGCCTTTCATTGGCCGCCATCAGCGCCCAAATTGCGGGTCAGTTTCCCTCTTCTTATCCGGTAATAGCAGTTTCCGCTCATACTGGCTACAACCTGACTGTCCTTGTAGAGCTTATAGTGCATGCATTACCGATACAGGCTAGCAGCGCCTTTTATCGCCAATTGAAACCAGAGAACCTAACCACAGAGAGCAACGATGCTGTACGCCAGCGGTTTGGCGAGATGGCAGGAACTGCATTTGATACGGTGATAAACCCTGACTCTTTCCCATCAGGCTGGACCATCTTTTTGAGAACACTGCGCCAAAAACTAGTGCAACTTGCCGCCGTGTTGTGGGACAGAGTCTTTGGCTAACTCCATCTCCGTCAGGTTGTGTCGCTATGATGAATGTTTATCAGACAAAACCTTTCTTAACAATGCGTTATCGTGCCGCACTATTTTTCAGATTTCAGTACTTTAACCTATCTTTGCCGACATAACGTGTCCGGCCTGTGCTGCATAATAACCGAATGAAATAGAAACATATTTATTGCCCTGAGAGGCCATATGTCCGTCAACGAGCAAGACTCACGTTACGACCGACTGGCGATCAGATTATCGGTCATTATTAGCCGCCTGCTTTCGGGAGAAACACTCTCACTCAAATCTCTGGTGGATGAATTCGGTGTCTCTGAACGCACTTTACAACGTGACTTCAATCAGAGGCTAATCCACCTGGATATTCTGGATGAAAATGGACGATACCGTTTGAATGATTGCCAACCACCCGATTATTCATCTGGCGCATTCTCGTTTATCCGTACCACAGGGATTGCGCGGATAATCCCGGTGCAAGACAGGCAACTAATGAACCTGCTAATGAACGAGTCCGGGACTTCACCTTGTCTGATCTGGCATGCCCCCTTGAAATCCCATGTCGCGTTACCCGAGTTCTTTTCCCATCTTGTGCAGGCTATCAGCCAGAAACGACAAATCACTGTGTTGGTTGAAGGGGAGTGTCATGAAGCATTGGAGCCTTACCGTCTTATTCACTATGTGGAGGAATGGTATCTGGTGGTGTGCCAGTCGGGAAAAATCCGTGTGTTTGCTCTGACCAGTATTGGCGCTGTCACGCTTGATGAGGGGCGCTTTAAACGTCGCGAAGATATTTCATACCTGACTGCTGGTGAGTGCTTTATTGCGGCACTACCGCATTTTCCTCTTATCAGTGATGTTATTAACACATTTCGCTATTAGTCCCAGCTATCAGGAAGACCTGATTTAGCCTGTATATCTTATCTGTTATGGAGAACCTTTAATGAAAATAATCATACCTCTTAAAACTACGATACTGACAGTGATGTTAGGTGCCTCAGCTTTTAATGTTTCCGCAGCATGGCAAGTGAGTGGGACTTTTTGTCAGTCCTACACTGATGATGGACGAGTACTTGTTCGCGTAAGACCCGCAACAATAGGTTTGATTGAGCAGCAACCGCAATGCAACGGACGGGGCTCTACCGAACTATCAGGCTGTGCAAACCACCACTGCGACAAAAGATATCCAAAACATTATCAGCATGCTGAGGCCATACATCCCTAGGGAAGTATGGCCTTTTCGCTTTTATGCCCGAAGGAATTAATTATGACCCGATTAGCCAGCCGCTTTGGTGCGGTCAATTTAGTGCGCCGTGATCGCCCGTTAACCCAAGATGAACTGGCGCATTACGTTCCGAGTGTCTTCAGTGAAGAAAAGCATGAATCCCGCAGTGAGCGTTACACTTACATCCCTACCATTACCCTCCTCGACAACCTTCAACGCGAGGGTTTTCAACCGTTCTTTGCCTGCCAGACCCGCGTGCGAGATCTGAGTAAGCGAGAGCACACCAAACACATGCTGCGCCTGCGTCGCGAAGGACAAATTACCGGCAAACAGGTGCCAGAAATAATTCTGCTCAATAGCCATGACGGTTCAAGCTCATACCAGATGCTGCCGGGATTGTTCCGTGCGGTTTGCTAGAACGGGCTAATATGCGGTGAGAGTTTTGGCGAAGTGCGCGTACCGCATAAAGGAAATGTGGTGGAGAAAGTGATTGAAGGAGCTTATGAAGTGCTCGGAATATTTGACCGGGTAGAAGAGAAGCGCGATGCCATGCAGTCACTTCTGTTACCGCCACCCGCTCAGCAGGCAATGGCGAAAGCTGCATTAACCTATCGCTTTGGTGAAGAGCATCAACCAGTGACGGAATCGCAGATACTTTCGCCACGCAGATGGCAGGATGAAAGCAACGACCTTTGGACTACCTACCAACGCATTCAAGAAAACCTGATTAAAGGTGGGCTATCGGGACGAACCATCAAAGGTAAACGCGCACATACCCGTGCAGTGAAAGGTATCGACGGTGATGTGAAGCTCAATCGAGCACTGTGGGTTATGGCTGAGAATATGCTGCAACTTGCTTCATAAACTCTATCATGAAGGCTCTTTTGCCCCTACGACTAAACTCGTAGGGCTTTTTGCTTTAAGGAACAATTATGTCTGCACTCAATTTATTCCCGGAATTTCCTGTAAACGAGCAACGTGTTATTCACCGCGCACTGCGATTGCTGGAGAAGTATCAGCGTCAACCCAGTGAATCATTTACTAGCACCAGCGTTACTAAAACCTGGCTTCAACTCAGGATGGCACACCTTGAGCGTGAAGTTTTCATCGTGATGTATCTCGACAATCAGCACTGTTTGTTGGAACGAGAAACACTGTTTACCGGCACTCTGAGCCATACCGAGGTGCATCCCCGCGAAGTGGTGAAATCGGCCCTGAAGCATAATGCTGCTGCGGTAATTCTGGCGTACAACCATCCATCTGGTACGACAGAAATCAGCCAGCAAGATAAAAATATTACTCAGCGGATCGTGAAAGCGCTGGCGCTGGTGGAAGTGCGTGTGCTGGATCATCTCGTAGTCGGGAATGAGACAATTTCATTTGCTGAGCTGGGATTACTTTAAAAGGAGGTTTTCATGTCATTAATACCAGCCCATGAATGGGGACTACAAAGAGAAATTGTTCCACGGTTTGGTGCCAGATTAGTTCAGGAAGGCAACCGGCTGCATTATCTGGCTGACAGGGCTGGTTTAATGGGCAATTTCAGCGATACGGAATGCTTCAAATTGAATGACGCATTTCTGCACTTTATCAGCCAGATGGAATCGATGCTGACCACTGGTGAACTGACCCCCTGCCATCATCACTGTGTCACGCTCTACCACAACGGTTTTACCTGCGAAGCCGACACCTTGGCAGTTGCGGCTACGTGTACATCGCCGCTTATCCCACTCAACGCTAACTAATTTCACGAGAGCAAACATGAATACTCAACCTGCAACAACTCCACAGGCGGCGAAGCCATGTCTGTCGCCCGTGGCTGTCTGGCAAATGTTACTGACAAGCTTGCTGGAACAGCACTATGGCCTGACGCTAAACGACACGCCGTTCAGTGATGAAACTGTTATTCAGGAACACATTGAGGCCGGTATTACTCTGGCCGATGCCGTAAATTTTCTGGTTGAACGCTATGAGCTAGTTCGTATTGACCAAAAAGGCTTCTCTGTGCAAGATCAAGAACCTTGGTTAACATCTATGGATGTCCACCGAGCGCGATTTAAACTCAACATGGAACGTTTATAATTTAACCAGTTAACTGACAAGGAAAAACATGTGGGGGCATAATTGGGGGCATACTCACAAATCGTATAGAAAAATACTCAATAAATTCAACATGATTATCCATCTAATGCGACTCCTGTGATCGCCAATTGAGTTCTTTTGAACACCATCAAACTCAACAAATTGTTGTAACATTAATTGGGTAACGTGTGCATCGTTCAACGGATCGCCATTTGCATCTTCCTCTCATTGCCTTAAACTTTTCCTATCTTTGGTACAAGGAAAATCACATGTCGCACTACTGGTGGAAGGATCTTCTCGACCGGAACAACACTTGGCAGGGGCTGGAACTGCATAATCAGGCGGATCCCGCTGCGGTTGCAGCGATGGAAATGTGTAGCGGCCATAATGGCCGCATGACACTGTATATTCGCGAGACGCCGCTATTCTGGGCCTCGATGTTAAAAGATCATTCCGGCGTTTGGCTGGTGTTTAACACAGATCATCTGGACCAGCACGCACTGTTGCCGCCCATGACTTCGCAGGAGGTGGGGTCGATTCAACGTGCTGGGCCGCAAGCATGGACCGGTGGATGGTGCCGCTATTTTGCCCGTCATCTGCTAGAGTCCTCCGTTACGCTTTTGCCCGCCCGCCGCTGGTTGTTGCGGCCCATGTCACCCGTCGCGCCCACTGCGCCTTATACCCTTGAACGACAGATACCGGTTGAGTGCTGGTGTTTTCACGCGCCTGCCAGCGCCGGGAATATCGGTTGTGACTGGGCACTATACGGCGAAGATTTCCCCGATCTGATAACCCCTAAGCGCATCTCGCTGGTGGATTGGTGGTGGGGCGGCAATCGAAGAAGGGATCCCACCGCAGTTCCTAGTGCTCAGCGAACTCAGTGAACGGACGTTCGTGCCGGATCCAGAGTATCAGGTACGGGTGCTGCGGGCATTAGAAGTGCAGCAACGCAATAACTTCGGCTGCAATATCGATGGCATTAACCAGACACTAATCAATCTATATGATACGCGCTATCTCTATGCATCTACCCATAGCCGTGCCGTGCTGGGTGATGGCGAATCTTGGGAGAGGGAAGTGAAGGACTACCTACATAGACATCAGGCCAATGACTTTCTGGAGAAGATCCTACATCGGATCGCGTAATTCAGGGTAGGGAGACAACATTTATGCGTCTATGCGTCATGTTTTCAATGAGTACCGGGACACTATCCTCGCGTTTGTCGGCATCATTATCGTCAGCATCTCACTCGGTTTTGCTCTTTGGCAGGAGAGGGTAGAGATCAAACATCATCATGTTTCCGTTGAACCGCGAATAAATGCTTATTTCTCCAATGATGGTCGGAAAAATATGTGGGGGCATAATTGAGGACTCACGTCAAAATTGCATAGAGAAATAACCAATAAATCCAACTGAATGGTCTACGTTTAAGTAAGAAATGTTTCATCTGATTTTTTAGTAAAAACATCCCCAATGAAGGAGGTTAATATGGGTGTACCTTACGTCCGACTCGATAAAAATAAAGTAGCCGTTCTGCTGGTTGACCACCAGACCGGATTGATTTCTCTGGTACGTGATATTGAGCCTGACAAATTTAAGAATAACATTCTGGCATTAAGCGATCTTGCTAAGTACTTCCACCTTCCTACAATTCTTACCACTAGTTTCGAAACCGGACCAAATGGGCCACTGATCCCTGAGTTAAGGGAGCAGTTCCCTGATGCGCCTTACATTGCCAGACCTGGTAACATTAATGCTTGGGACAATGATGACTTTGTTAAGGCTGTTAAAGCAACAGGTAAAAAGCAGCTTCTTATTGCAGGTGTTGTCACCGAAGTGTGCGTAGCATTTCCGGCATTGTCAGCGATTGAAGAAGGGTTTGATGTTTTTGTTGTAACCGATGCATCAGGTACATTTAATGAAATGACACGAAACGCAGCATGGGATCGTATGTCACAAGCAGGGGTTCAGTTGATGACCTGGTTTGCAGTTGCGTGTGAGCTGCATCGTGACTGGCGAAATGATATCGAAGGACTGGCAAATCTATTCTCCAGCCATATTCCAGATTACCGTAACCTGATGACCAGTTTTAATCTTCTGACAAAGGAGTAACAACGATGTCATGCAACAGGAAGGGCTGAGTCATGATTACATTAATGGATAATTATGTTACAGGAACCCTATCCGATTACAGTGATAATCCTGCCTTGCAGACTTTCCGGGGATATTATTGATTCTAATAACTGACAGTATATAGTTAAAGGATCTCTATACAGAGGTCCTTTTTTGTTTTCATGAGAGGGGAATGTAAAGATGTAATATCCTTATAATTACAGTTCCATCTTATTAGGTAATTAAATTATTCATAGGATTATATACTGTGAAATATTATTGTGTTTTCATTGGAATGGATAGCGTAAATGAAACAATTAGGAAAAGTGAAAAATAATTTATTGAGCGACCAAGTTATAAATTCCATACTACATAGACTATTTTACATGAATATGAGTTTAATGATGATTATATAATAGGTAGAGTAAAAGGAATATGTATGTCTTATTTTTTATACAGCAGTTAATGTTGAGGGAAATAAGAAATTAAGAATGCCTCAGATTGAGGCATACATTAAAATTAGAGAATATTTTAATCAACTAGATAATAAAAAGGCATTAGCTCGAATACTTGAAGAAGTTAAGAGGATGATAAAAGTAAACGAGATTATAGAAAGAATGGTAGCTTTTTTTAGTGAGAGATGTTCAGCCTGATGAACTCATAACTGCTGTTTTTGAGAGTGAATACGATAGCATCGAAAACATTAATAAATATAATGAATTATTTTTTAATAAAGAAAGTTATTTTATAGTATAGGCAAAATTATTTTCACTTATTATGCTAATGCAATGTAGTATGTAAATTTTAATTTCTGCTGAGAAATTTATGTAATAGATTTTCTTAGCTAGTAAAAGATTTCATTAAATTTAAAAGTAAAATTAAAGAGAGATAGTTTTTTATGAGTAATAATGATAAACCTAATGTTGCGGTTGGTGGTTCAATGAATACTAAAATAGGTCCATATGATGTTCATATTGAAGGTGTTCACCCAATTTCATATTATGAAGGTAGTTCTCCCTTTGATTCTAATGATCAAAAAATTGAAATTCAGGATAAATTACAATTAGATTCAGAAACAAGTTTTTTGCCAAATTTTTCAGCAACTGGTGGTTACATGAGTTCTGGGCAAATGGTAAAGGCACTAACAGATGGTGCTAAATATGCTCCAATGGGAGGCATTGGCTTTGCGGATATAGTTAATACTTATAAAGATAAATATAACAAAGAGAATTGCCCTATTTGTGAAAAAAAAGATTGTCCGGTTTTAAAAAGAGATTGTGAGAATATATTGAGGGGGATAAAAAAATTTGGCTCAGAGAAAAAAGCATTTTTGATGGGTAATCCAAATATCACCAGACCAATTATGGCTAATAGATACGTTTTTAATTCAACATTACCTGTTGTAATGAGTTATGTATCTAAGTTTGAAGGAAGAATTAATTCAAATGTAAATACTCTGAGAGAATTTTTTGATGATCGATTCTTTTTAGAGCAGAAGATAAATTCATTTAGATTACTACCAGTTAAAATTCAAGCTGTTTTACAAATATTTGTTTATGGAAGGGATGCAAGAGATTCAAAATATGATAAATTTTATAATAACCTTAAAGGATCTATAGGAGAAGTAAATTATAATAAAGCTATAAAAGAGCTACATGATAATATGCCGCTGACAGAAAGAAATCTTTTTGTTTTAAATGAATTAATAAAAGCAAATGGTAATATTAATAATGAGGTAGGGAAAATAAAAAAATTAACTACATACTTAGCTGATTTTGATAAAAAATATGGGTATGGAACAGGAGAAGATGCTAGCTATTCTGAAGACTGGTATGGTGCTTATACTGGTGAGAGCAATAACTTGCCTCAGAAAATGAAGGAAATCTTATTTGCGATGCGGCACCCTATTGCAGCCTATGATATTGGGCTCTACGAAAGAGGTGCTACCAATATCACGACTAATGCGGTACGTTTTTCAACCCAGGGGAATAGTAAAACGAACCCCAATGGTACATTACTGGATAATAAATATAAGGAAGGCTCCCAGGTCAATGCTTTCCGGCATACACTATGGCAAGCTACCATTGCTGCTCGGTATGGTGAGGAAGTCGCACTCCATGCAGGCAATGCTCATGAAAGTAATCCTAAAATAGATCTTAACATCCGGCAGTTTGCTGCCCTTAAGGACGCTGATCAGACAATTGATTTACTCAATAACCAGATAGGGCGTAGGATTGGCCTACAGAGCGGGAACTCGTCAATGAAAGCGCAGGCCAAGGCAGTGTTGAATCGCTTTCATAAAGAGGGACTGTATGTTGCCAAGAAAAATGCGATGGGGTTTGAGATTGTCAAAGAAAAAATCACCGATGAGCAGTTTTCTTATATGAACTCGGTATTTGAAAGAGGAAATGAAGATGGCTTTTCACCTGAGTAACTATTGGCGATGCAATTGGAACAGCAGAAAAAATAAAATCATTTTTTTTTCATGTACATTGCTGATAGTTTTTTTTGTGTTCAATAGTAACCGACAGTTTAGCATTGTGAAGAGTATGTTTGATTATGCTGATAAACATTGCCAGCAAAGCACAGACTGCGTGGTTAACATCAGCAAAATCACGCCGTTTAAATGGGACACTTTGTATGTTATTGATAGTGGCTGGAATCTTGACGAAATTAAGTCTGTCATTGGTGCTGAGTTAAAGGAAAGGACTGATATCTTTTCCAAGATTATCTTTGTTAAGGATGGGCAAGTGGTTTATTTCGAAGAGTATTATTATTATCCGGATTCAGGGGATGAAAAAATTTTGGTTCTCGATTTTGATTATGAGAATCAGGAAAAAGGGCTTATAGCTTATTATCGTGTTCCCAGAGAAGCTCCCAAAATTGTCATAAAAATGAAAGGAGACCCATCAGTAGAGGACAAAATTTACTATTTATTTTCTTCCGCTAATGAGCAGCAGGTTCAGAGGAACCCCTCATCATTCCGAAAACCATCATGATGCCTTGATGTTAAAAAAACGCATCATAATACCCGGTGATATTTGCCGGGTTTACTAAATAATAGCAACAATACACCATACCAGCTAAAGAAATGAAAACTAACAACAATATCAATACCCTGCACTTGATTCTTGTTGCCATAAATGTGCGGCTAATAGGGCTTTCCAGGGGGCGAAATCTGCCAACCATTTTTCTGCTTGTTCTGCGGAAACTTTTTCATTTTGATTGAATAATCTTTGGATATTACGTCTTACTGCGACGTCGCCATGCAATGAGCCATTTAAATAGTTAAATCCTCGTAACAGGGAATAGTTAATTGTCCACATACCAATGCCTTTTATAGCGAGTAGATTATCTATCAATTGCTGAATATCTGTCTCACTATTAGAGATTGCTAATGTTAATTCACCAGATTCAATTAATTGACTTAAGCGGAGTAATGCCTTGGCTTTGCTGACGGAAAATCCGCATTGGCGTAATTCATCTTCTGAATGGTTGACAATTTGTCTGGCGGTTGGAAAGCACCATAGCCCGGAAGAGTGCTGAACGCCCATTGCCTGAATAAATCTCCTGCGAATAGAGATGGCTGCACTGACGCTGATCTGTTGGCCTATAACCGCCCAACTTAATGCTTCAAACGGTGTGGCCGATTGATAAATTTTTAGACCTGATTGTCTGGCAATAAGTGAACCAATAACCGGGTGTTCTTTATATAAACACTCAAATAGATGAACTGGCTGTAGAAGCCCTAGCATATGTGATGCTAAAGTAGATAAGCGCTCATCAGGGCCTGTTGTGTCACCATCAATCTTAAGTTGTATATGTGCGGTTTTTGCATTAATCGCTATGGTTAATTCCGCAGGTTTGTCATCCCACATCATCCCTTTTTGAATTTTATTCTGTTCCACAATTTCAGCGATATTTTGTTTATCCCTTTGATGAAGAGCGAAAAAATCGTGGGTATGATAATTATCGGGTAATGTAATTTCTGTGGATAAAGTTGTTTGTATTTCTTCTCTCCAAAGGTATGGGTGTTTTAGTTAGCACTTTGGATAAAAAATCACTGAACCTTGTTTTTAAATTTTAAAATTTTTTCTGACAGGAACAATATCGTTAATTTGTGGTCTTTGTATATGTTAGTTAAAGGAGGGATTAATGAAAGCATATTATTTTAATTTACGACAGAGAATTTTGACATTTGCTCTGCTTTTTTCATGTTATATAGGTTTTGCTTACTCAAATACAAATGCGCATAAACAGTTTTTCCGTCATGATGGTAGTGAAATAACTTACTATCTTAAGCAAAGAGGTGGTAAGAATCTATTGGTGCTGATACAGGGCTCTGATTGTAATAGTATCGCCAATAATAAGTTTGTGAATAATACATTCAGCGATATTTATCCCGATAGTGATGTTCTGACTGTGGAAAAATATGGCATTAATGCATCACTCCCTTGGTCTGATGTTGTTGAGCGTTCAGATTGTCCTAAGGCTTATATTCGGTTGGATACGCCAGAGCAGCGAGTTAAGGATTATATTCAGATCATTGATTATCTGAAACATCAGAATAAATATAAAAAGATCGTCATTTTGGGTGGAAGTGAAGGAGCAGTGGTTGCTAATTTAATAACATCACAAGTCAATTATATTCATAGAACCGTGTCACTGAATGGTGGAGGTCGGTATTTCGCTGATGATGTTATTCATAGTATGAGGAGTGAGGTGCCACCAGAGCATATCGATGAAGCAATTAAAGAATTTAGGGATTTTCAGCAAAAAATAGCTACCGGGAATAATATGGGTCATATAGAGATGAGTAATCACGGTGCTAATTGGTGGAGAATCTCACTTGGTATTGATCAATATAAAGTGTTAAGTCAAACTAAAAGACCTATCTTGATTATTCAAACACTAAATGATAATTCCGTCAGCGCTGGCTCAGCGATAAAAATGGAAGAACAATTAAAGAAAGATAATATTACCTTTTATCAATACCCAGGTCTAAGTCATGGATTTAGGAATAATGAAGGTGTTTTGCAGATTACTCCTATAGTTGAAGATATAAAGAATTGGTTATCTATACCCGTCGTCTTTCAAGTTGCCTCTTTGTTGGCTGCACTCACTCACCCCGGTCACATAGTTATCTATGCTCCCGGGGATTCGCTCCCTTGCCGCCGCGATGCATCTTGAAATCCATAGGGTATATACCCGTTATCCTTCAAGTTGCCTCTTTGTTGGCTGCACTCGCTCACCCCGGTCACATAGTTTGTTATGCTCCCGGGGATTCACCCCCTTGCCGTCGCGATGCATCTTGAAATCCATAGGGTATAGGGATTATGGATAACCGTCTGTTATCTAAAATAGTATTAATTCGCCGATTTTTTCATATTGGGAAGTGATATTAAATTTGGAAATAAAACGTGGTATAGTCAAAATTGACACCACGTTTTTTTGTATTATTTTTGCGTAGTGATTGTTATTAATTCCATATCTCATTTGTTATTATAATGGGTGAATGGGATGTAATTATAATATTTACTATAAATCATCACTTGATTAATATACCGCTTATTATTTCTACAAAATATAGTGTTAAAACGTTATGAATTATTTGTTGTTTATGAAATGATGTTCTCGACTTTAGCTTTTGTAGAGTAGAGGGAAATAGCTGTTTATTTTTCATTATTTTTCATTATTATTTATCTCTGTCATTATATTCGATTGAAAAAATTACTGAAATATCCTGCTCATTACAGGATGTAATATCTTTTTTATTTTCCATTGGGTAATAAAATATTGATTTTAAATTAATTAAATTTATTTTTTTATTTTATTGACAATACATTAATGGCATCTATAGTTATATGTATTAGATAAAGCATCAATATGGCATCAAAAATGCTGTAGATATTATCTAAATGCTGGATAAATTCCTGATAAACACCTTATTTTCTAGTGAAAATGGTTACCGTTTTGTGTGGGCAAGATAAATAGCTTATTGTATATATTTTTGAGTGATATAAGTTATTTATCAATTAGTTAGATTAAATTTTGGAGTTTATATTATGATAATTAAGAAAGATATTTTATTAAATGAAGAGCTAATTGTCGATGATGAGCTTAAAGTGGGTAAAGTAGAGAAGGTCAATATTGATATTCTGTCACCCAGCTCAGTTATCGTTAGTCTAAATATTTTAGGCGTAGTTGATGATTTTCATCTATTACTCATTGATGGTGATAAAGATAAAGACAAGATTGTGCTGCTCTATCTTTCTCTTTTACGTGTTCTTCATGAAAAATTAGAAGTGAAAGTAAAAATCGCAAAAAGTAATCTTACTAAGATAAAATATATAGTAGGAGTTGAAATTTAAGAAGTATTTGTTAAATTTCTAAATGAGTGCGTAGAATAATATATTCTGTAGAATAATTGAATTTTGTTTGAAAGATATAATCATATAGAGCTGGTTTTATTAAATTCAAAAAGATATTTTCTGCTAGATGCACTTAGTCAAAGGCAGAATGGTAATATTATCGCTCTGCCTTTTTCTATTTTAATGAATTGTTATGTAATTAAAGTAATAAAATCAGATAAATAAACGCAGTTTATTTATCTGTGGTAATAATGGTATAGAAAGAAACTAAATTTCCTCTATTTTACATACTATTAGTTTGATCTAAACGTGGAGAGTTATAATTAATATTACCTGAAGAGCGGCATATAGTTATACGATCAATACATCGATTATAATTTCTATAATTTATTTTTCAACTCTGTAATTGTACCAATAATTTTATCTTTTTAAGGAGAGTGATAAATACCCATATTATTATCATTTATATATGTAACTATTAGATGTGGAAGAAGTTAATGATATATCAAGGTTTTCATATGAAAGATCTGAATTTCTGTTTTTTGTGACAATGTAGACGTATTTTTAAATTAAGCTATCACCTTTATTTGACAACGTATGAATGGCATCTATAGTTATATGTGTTAGATAAAGTATTAATGTAGTATTAAAAATGCTAACTACTATATCTGATGCGTAGATGACCTATTAATGCATATTGATTTTATAGTAGAAGTGTCCTTTATCTTATATTCCACAAGTAAACAGTTTGTTGTTCTGCATCTTGGGTAATATAAGTCTATTTATAAATTAATTATATTTTGGAGTTTGATATGGATAGTACAATTGTCAGTAATGCTGATATTGATAAAGGTCAAAATTCTGGTAAAATAGTTAAAATTGAACTTGCCCTCGCGAAAAGTAAGACAGAGAGAAATGTAGTAAAATTTTATATCTCAGGCGATGTTTGTGTATTGGATAGTGATGCCTTGACGGGCGATGATTTTACTCAGGCTTATCTTATTCTTGTACACGCTTATTATAAGGGTGAGAAAGTAACGATTGATGTTGATCAAACTAACTCTCAAGTAAATATCATTACTGGAATAAAAGTTGGTGTATAGTGGTCTATTAGTTCAGATAAATTATAATTTTCTGATTAATAGCCTCACTAAATACAGAGATATTACAAGCAGGAATTAAGAGAAGTATTTCCTTGGTAGAATGAAATTAATTTTATTAAAATGTAGAAAGATTCTCTACTAAATGCACTTAGTCAAAGGCAGAATGATAATATTATCGCTCTGCCTTCCTCTATTGGAATTAATTATTGAAAAATAAAACAACAATATCTCATAAATAAATTCCACTTTACTTATCTTCGGTAATATTATTATAAGTAAATAATTATATAGCAAACAATCACATTAACTCTATTTTACAATGCTTAAATTTAATTCCTTTACAAATTTAAATGTCCATATATTATTGCTCGAAGAAAAACTTATATTTTTATTTTAAAGTGATAAAACCACAGTGAAACTATAAAGTTGTTTTTTATATTATTACCTTAATTGAAAGTTTTATGATGAAAAAATAAATTTTTTAACAGTTTCTTACTGTTTTAAATAGCTAATGTTATGATTTTTTGTTGGATTTGTCAGATCTAAAAAAATCATAGTTAATTTGAATTTTTAAACGGAAAGAAATGTAAATCTATAATATTATGTATGATGATATATTGAAATTGAATTTTTTCTAAGAGATTTATATTGATTAAAACAGGGTCGCAATTAATACAATTGTTATAGTTTTAAAGCGACATAATATTAAAATATCAGGAGACGACATGCTTGATTCGAATTTAACAGATAATGATAGTAAGAATTCTTCCCCAGTTTGTTCTTTTAATGAATGGGATCCACTTGAGGAGGTTATTGTCGGTGTCGTTGATGGCGCCAGATTTCCCGGTTGGCATATGGCGATAGAGCCAATACTACCACCGAATCAGATTGCTAATTTTCATCGGTATGCAGGTCGGTCATTTCCGCAAGAGCAAATTGATGCAGCATCTAGAGAATTAGAAGAGTTTGTCCATATTCTTGAAGGTGAAGGCGTGACAGTACGTCGTCCGGATCCGCAAGACCAATCTCAGGTATTTGGTGCGCCAGGCTGGAGTAGTACAGGGTTTTATTGTGCAATGCCTCGCGATGTGCTGTTAGTTATTGGAAATGATATTATTGAATGCCCGCTAGCATGGCGTTCTCGTTATTTTGAGACAGCGGCATATAAGACTTTACTTAAAGATTACTTTAAGAAAGGGGCAAAATGGAGCGCTGGGCCAAAGCCACAGTTGACCGAGGAACAATATAATTTCGAATGGCATCAGCCTAATAGCAAGGAGCGTGTTCCCCTTGCTATAACTGAGTTTGAACCAACTTTTGATGCTGCGGATTTTATTCGATGTGGGCGAGACATCATTGCTCAAAAGAGCCATGTTACAAATGAATTTGGTATTGAATGGCTTCGTCGTCATATAGGTGATGAATATCGTATTCATGTTTTTGAATTTAACGATGATAGCCCTATGCACATTGATGCCACTTTTGTTCCTATGGCGCCAGGAAAACTGTTAATTCACCCAGAAAAAGTATTAAAAATTCCTGAATTGTTTAGGAACTGGGATGTATTACATGCACCGAAACCGGTTATTCCTGATGACCATCCTCTGTATACGACCAGTAAATGGATCAACATGAATATTCTGATGTTGGATGAACAGCGAGTGATTGTTGAAAAGCAGGATGAACCAATGATCGCTGCGATGAAACGCTGGGGCTTTACGCCTATTCCATGTAATTTCAGGAATTTTAATACGTTCGGCGGTTCCTTCCATTGTGCAACAGTGGATGTAAGACGGCGTGGAACTTTACAGTCTTATCTTGACTAGGAATAATGATGGCTATCTGGAGATATTCCCTTTGGGATGCAGCAATGTTTGCATTAAGTATCTTGCATACGGTAGCCACTATTACGCTAGTTGTTTATTGGAATGGTTTCACTATTATGGGGTGGTTGACTCATGTTATTCTCCTGACATTGATGATAACTTACAACATAATGGTGATCTCGCATTTTTTTACCCATACTCCCTGGTTTGTTTCTAATACCATGAATATGTTTGTGTCTATATTGAATTCAATGAATATTGGGCAATCTATACAGTCTTATCATTTGTCCCATGTTCGTAATCACCACAAATATAATAACGACCGGGGAGTCGGCGAAAGTGGACCTCAGGATACTTCTTCAACCTTTATCAATGGAAAAGAAATAGGGGAACATAATGCTCTTTGGCGTTATTCTACCATTGGTGGAATATTTACTCTTTATAACAGTTTAATTCGTATGTTATGGGCTATATTTATATGGCATAAACCGCTTAGTAAAGCTGATAGAGGATATGAAAAACTTCTTTCAAGAGTAAAAGTTAGGAGAATGAAAGAGTTGTGGCAATTGAGACTGGATAGATTATTTCAAGCGATGTGGGTTATTATCTTATTCACTTGGTCTTGGGAATAGAGCTTATTTTGCTATCTACCTTCTCTATATTTTGCCTTTGTTCTGGTTAATATACAAAATTATTATGAGCATTATGGTGCATTGCCGGAAAATAAATTTGCAAATTCAGCGAGTTACTATGGTCGTGTCTATAATTTTTTGATGTTTAATGATGGCTATCACCAAGAACATCATATCTCAGGAAACACGCATTGGAGGCTATTACCTGATTTACGTAGGAAATATTCGACTCAGCTTTCTGCACAGAAGAGGGTTATTAGTCCGGTACCTGCAATATTGGGTTTTTTACATAGACGTAGATCGTTACTTCATAGATCTATAAACCCTATGGATTTCAAGATGCATCGCGACAGCAAGGGAGTGAATCCCCGGGAGCATAGCGAACTATGTGACCGGGGTGAGTGAGTGCAGCCAACAAAGAGGCAACTTGAAAGATGACGGGTATAAACCAAAAATAATGGGTGAATCGACTATAATGCAAAAAAATTCGAGATTAGAGGAGCAACGCTGGCAGAATCGGAGTTTATGATATATGAAACATCAAACAATATATCTATACACGCACTTTCTGCCCTTTTGGATGGTCGCCTTGCGGCTTGTCGGGTTCGTAATTTTCTTCCGTCAGAACAAAGCAGGAAAATAATTGAGAACTTTTGGCGTTCCCCGGCACGGACTCCTCGTTACGGAGAAGGTATTGAAGGTGTTGAGGGATATTTCATTGGAGCATCGCATATTGAAAAAGATACCCGCCAATATATTGAAGAAGCGGAACATTTCCGTTCTTCAATTAATGAGGTGTTTCAAGATACGATCAATCCAATTGATCATTTCATTGATCAAGTAATTCATTTTAGTAGTAATACCCTACGGGTAATACGTCCTGCAATGTATCATGGTGTTGCGGCGGGTAATGTAAAAATTGTGTATTGGAATAATTTTGGCGAATTTCTTTTATTACCTCATGATGATCTTGCACAGTTAAGTGATCCGAGCCAGAGTGATTTTGAGATCCAACAGATTAATCGTGTTATGGCGGTAAATTTTTACGCTGACGTTCCTCAAAATGGCGGACAATTAAAAGTATGGAATATTCAACCTGATGACCAATCGCGTAGTGCCCTTGGTTTAACTTACAGTGGTTTTCCATACCCGTCGGAGTTATTGGAAGATCATGCAAGTATGGTGATTAATATTGAGGCGGGAGATTTGGTATTACTGAATGGGAACTTGGTCCATGCGGTACTGAATAGTAATACTATCTCTGCACCAGAACGGCGTTTACTGATGACCTGTTTTATGGGATTACAGCAAAATGGTGATCTTATTTGGTGGACCTAACGTAACGTGCTCATGGAGATTGAAAACTGCTCACAGATATTTATCTATACCCTATGGATTTCAAGATGCATCGCGACGGCAAGGGAGTGAATCCCCGGGAGCATAGATAACTATGAGACCGGGGTGAGCGAGTGCAGCCAACAAAGAGGCAACTTGAAAGATGACGGGTATATAATCGTATAATATGATTGCCTCTGAGAGAGGGTTGATATTTAATCGGTGTTAGATTTGGCTGCTGCGTTGACTTGTGTACATTAAATGTAAGACAGGGTGTGGATTCTCTATGATTTCTAAAGCTCAATGGATCTCTTATAGCTCGACTTTGATTTTTGTTTTATTGTGGAGCAGTGGTGCGATTTTTTCTCGGTGGGGACTCGATCATAGTACCGCGTTTGCCATTCTCACGATGCGTTTTGCTATTGCGCTTATTTTTTTGATATTTCTGGGATTATTATTCAGGCATAAGGGCTATTATTTACCTGAGCATGGTACTCGCAAACAGATAGCAGGCACCGGTATTTTGTTAATTGGCGGTTATTCTATTTGTTACTTTTTTGCTTTGGATAATGGGATCACGCCTGGCGTTTTGGCTACAGTTATGGGAATTCAACCGATTATCACATTGTTGGTGATCGAACGTCGTTTCTCGGTTGTACGTTTAGCGGGTTTATTATTAGCATTACTGGGTTTGGTATTAGTGGTGTATCAAAGCTTGGTGCTGTCTCGGTTTTCTATTGCTGGTATTACTTTTGCCTTAGCCGCATTGGCTTGTATTAGTATTGGTGCGATTTTACAGAAACGAATTCATCAAGCTCCCTCTGCGGTTTTACCCCTGCAATATAGTGTTAGCCTACTACTTTGTTTATTGTTTGTTCCTTTCCAACCTTTTGAGTTTCAACTGGTGCCTGGCTTTATTATTTCATTGCTATGGTTAGGGTTAATTATCTCTGTTGTGGCTCAATTATTACTTTACCGACTCATTCGGGAAGGTAATTTGGTGAATGTAACCAGTCTTTTTTATCTCGTTCCTAGTGTAACCGCTGTAATGGATTATTTGTTTCTGGGAAATTCATTACCTGCTCTAAGTTTGTTGGGAATGGTAGCCATTTTATCAGGACTTGTATTAGTCTTTCGTACAAAGAGAGTCTCTCTTGCCACTGAATAAATCTGGGTTACCGGGCTTACAATTAGTCCGGTAATTGCTTTTTTATGAATGTTGAAATCAGTACTAGCACGAATTCATCTGTTCTGATGAGTAACCACAGTTACTTTCTGTTTCTCTTTATATATTAAATGATAATCATTATTACTTGGATGTTGGTTATTTCCGTCTTACAGTACTCACAACATATTTATTGCTATCAGACTGCATATATATGTCTTGTTTTATAATCTTATATAAGGAAATTCATGATGAAATCGATGATATCTAAAGATAATATTAATTTATTTATCAAAAAAATAGATGAACTGGTTAATATTGAAAATGAAAAAAAAGGTGGGGCTTTCGCAGTTGCTATTATCCACGATGATAAGATAATTTATCAGCGTCATATCGGGCAGGCGAGCATTGAACATGCTGTGGCTATACAGCCTAATACTAAATTCTATTTGGCGAGTGCTTCAAAACAATTCACGGCTTTTTGCATAGCCTTGCTGGAGAAAGAAGAAAAGCTCAATGTCAAGGATAAAGTCAGGCAATATTTAGATTATTTACCCGAGCATTTCTCTGACATTACCATTGAGCATCTTATTCATCACACCAGCGGGTTACGGGATGTATTTTTACTTTATAATCTGGCAGGTAAAAACTCAAGTTTCGACTACTGCCATGCTGATTTAGTGAAAAAACTGATTCAACGACAACAGACACTAAACGCTCCCATTGGGGAATATAATATTTATAGCAACACAGGCTATTATTTGCTGGGGGAAATCATCAGAGTGGTTTCAGGTAAGTCGTTAAAAAAATATTCAGAAGAAAATATTTTCGCTCCATTAGAGATGAAAGATACCATTATCTGTGATGATATAACCGAGATTATCTCTAATCGGGCGATGGGTTACACTTATAATGAGAATTCGCAACAGTGGATAAGAAGCGATATTAATAATTCTGTGACGGGTAGTGCAGCGGTTCACTCCACCGTGAATGATTTATGTCGTTGGGCTAAAGCATTTTATTCGCCATCTATTGTTCAGGATTTACTGCCTCAATTATCTCGTACACCAGATTTAACCAATGGCAATCGTAACAATTATGCTTACGGTTTGATTATCGACCAACGCGCAGGGCAAAGGATAATACAACACAGTGGTACCTATGCTGGCTTCAGGGCTAATATTTGTATTTTGCCAGATGCTAAATTAGGTATTGCGATGACTGCTGCAACCGATGTTGATGTTGGTAAATGGACGGATAAGTATATTGATATATTGTTTAATACCGATGCTGAGCCAGAAAAACCACATTGCTTAACCAGTAATATTGATATCACCGGTATTTTCCGAGGGATAGAGCCTTACCCTTATATTATTACTAAAGAAGATGTTTATCTTTTAGGTAATTTATTTACAAAAGGTAACCCGATTATTTTTAACTCTGACGGTACATTCCAAGAACAAGGAAGTAAAATCCAGTTCAGGCCCGTCATTGAAAATGACAGTGTTATCGCATTGGAACATATTGATGAAATTGGTAACGTTTTTTATTTGAAAAAGATGAACTATGAAGATAGTGTTGATATTCAGTTATTGTCAGGGCGATATTATAGTCACGAAACAGAGGCAGTAATTAATATTATAGCGTCTGGTGATGATATTTATATTGATGGGATTATCCATCCGGTAAAAAAAGAGGTTTTGCGACGTATTTATGGGAATAGTTATTTCTCTCCCAGTACTGAATTTGTTGTTGATTTTGAATTTGATCCTGACACGAATAAATCTCGTTTTTATATCGGTAATTCACGTTGCTTGAATGTGGAATTCGTTGAAATTTAGTCACAGGTTAGTAAATATATACCGAATGAACTTCAAAATGCTTGAGCCGTCAGATATAAAAACATTTAAATTCAACAACATAATCGTTTTTCAAACATGCACTTTGAAGTATCTTGAGTATATACCCTATAGATTTCAAGATGCATCGCGACGGCAAGGGAGTGAATCCAACAAAGAGGCAACTTGAAAGATGACGGGTATAGAATTAATATTATGAGGACCTAAAGATATTTTCTATTAGATACACTTTGTTCCAGGCAGAACGATTATATTTATGTTCTGTCTGTTTTTTATAAATATTAGGAGATTAATCATGAAACTGACAATATCCACAGATAATATTAAATTATTTATCAAGAAAATAGATGAATTAGTTAATATTGAGGATAAAAAAAAGGGTGGCGCTCTCGCCGTTGCGATTACCCACGGTAATAAAACCATTTATCAGCGTTATATTGGGAAAGCGAGCATTGAACATGCTGTGGCTATAAAACCTAATACTAAATTCTACTTAGCGAGTGTTTCAAAACAATTCACGGCTTTTTGTATAGCTTTGCTGGAGAAAGAAGGAAAGCTCAACGTCAAGGATAAAATCAAACAATATTTGGATTATTTACCCGTGCATTTCTCTGATATTGCCATTGAAAATCTTATTCATCATACCAGTGGGTTACGGGATATGTTTTTACTTTATGGTCTGGCAGGTAAAAATTCAGATCTTGACTACTGCCATGCTGATTTAGTCAGAAAACTGATTCAACGACAACAGGCATTGAATGTCCCCACAGGGGAATATTATCTTTATAACAACACGGGCTATTATTTGCTGGGGGAAATCATCAGCGTAGTTTCAGGCCAGCCGTTGAAAAAATATGTAGAAGAAAATGTTTTCGCCCCATTAAAGATGAAAGATACCTTTATCTGCGATGATATAACCGAGATTATCTCTGACAGGGCGATGGGTTACACTTATAATGAGAATTCTCAACGGTGGATAAGAAGCGATATCAACAATTCTGTGGTGGGTAGTGCAGGGGTTCATTCCACCGTGAATGATTTGTGCCGTTGGATGAGAGCGTTTTATTCGCCATCGATTGTTCAGGATCTGTTGCCTCAATTATTCCGTACACCAGATTTGACCAATGGAAATCGTAACAATTATGCTTACGGTTTGATTATCAGTCAACGCGAAGGGCAAACGATAATACAACACAGTGGTGCTTATGCTGGCTTCAGAAATAATATTTGTATTTTACCGGATGCTAAATTAGGTATCGTGATAACCGCTGCAATAGGTGTTAATGTTGCTAAATGGGTGGATCAGTATATTGATATATTGCTTAATACCGATGTTGGGCCAGAAAAGCCGCATTACCTAACCGATAATATTGATATCACCGGTATTTTCCGAGGGATAGAGTCTTATCCTTATGTTATTACCAAAGAAGATGTTTATTTTTTAGGTAATTTATTCGAAAAAGGTAACCCGATTACTTTTAATCCTGACGGTACATTCCAAGAGCAAGGAGGTAGAACCCGGTTCAGACCTATCATTGAAAATGACAATGTTATCGCACTAGAACGGATTGATGAAAATGGTAATGTTTTTTATTTTAAAAAAATGAATGATGAAGAGAGTATCGATATTAAACTATTGTCAGGGTGCTATTATAGTTACGAAACAGAGGCGGTAATTAATGTTATATCGGCTGATGAAAATGTTTATATTGATGCGATTATCCATCCGGTAAAAAAAGAGGTTTTGCGGCATATTTATGGGAATAGTTATTTATCCCCAGGAACTGATCTTATTGTTGATTTTGAATTTGATCCAGATTCAAATAAATATCGTCTCTATGTCAGTAATTCGCGCTGCTTGAATTTGGAATTTGTTTCGGTTTAATTAACAGGTTAGTAAATGCAAATTTAGGACAGTATTTCGTTAGTAGGATAGGATTGATACTATTGTGAGAGTCTGGAGATATTTTATATTAGATGCACTTCATCCTAGGCAGAACGGTTATATTTATGTTCTGCCTGTTTTTTGTAAACATTAGATCTAAAATGATTTCTGAAATCAAATAACTATTTATAAAAGTTAGCTAATTTTGATTTTCACCCACAGTTACTTTATATTGTCATCCATACATTAAATGATAATCATTATCACTTGGGTGTTTCTTGTTTACGCCTTATAGTTCTGCCCGCATATGTTGTATCACCAGATTGTATATATGTGCCCTGCTTGTATAACTTTAAATATTAGGAAATTAATGGTGGAACTGACAATATCTACAGATAATATTAAATTATTTATCAATAAAATAGATGAACTGGTTAATATTGAAAATAAAAAAAAGGGAGGGGCTCTTGCCGTTGCGGTTACCCACGGCGATAAAACCATTTATCAGCGTCATATTGGGCAAGCTAGCATTGAACATACTGTAGCTGTAAAACCTGATACTAAATTCTATTTAGCGAGTGTTTCAAAACAATTCACGGCTTTTTGCATAGCTTTATTGGAGAAAGAAGGAAAGATCAGGGTTAAGGATAAAGTCGGACAATATTTGGATTATTTCCCCGCAGAATTTTCTGACATTACCATTGAACATCTTATTCACCATACCAGCGGGTTACGGGATAAATTTTTACTTTATCACCTGGCAGGTAAAAATTCAGACTTTGATCACCGTCATATTGATTTGGTGAGAAAATTGGTCCAACGGCAACAGGCACTTAATTTCACGTCTGGGGAGTATTATCTCTATAGCAACACGGGCTATAGTTTACTGGCGGAAATAGTCAGCGTAGTTTCAGGTAAATCGTTGAGGAAATATGCAGAAGAAAATGTTTTTGCCCCATTAAAGATGAAAGATACCTTTTTCTATGATGATATAACCGAGATTATTCCTGATCGGGCTATAGGTTATGCTTATAATAAGAAGCTGCACCAGTGGGTAAGAAACGATATCAATAATTCTGCTGTGGGTGGTGGTGGGCTTCACTCCACCGTGAATGATTTGTGTCGTTGGATGAGAGCATTTTATTCACCATCGATTGTTCAGGATCTGTTGCTTCAATTATCCCGCACACCAGATTTAACCAATGGCAATCGCAACAATTATGCTTACGGTTTGATTATCAGCCAACGCGAAGGGCAAACGATAATACAACACGGTGGTTCTTATGCTGGCTTCAAATCTCACGTTTATATTTTACCAGATGCTAAATTAGGTATCGCGATTACCGCTGCAATAGGTGTTGATGTTTCTAAATGGGTGGAACAGAATATTGATATCTTGTTTGGCACCGATATTAAGCCAGAAGAACTGTATTGCCTAACCAGTGATATCGATATCACCGGTATTTTCCGAGGGGAAGAGCCTTATCCTTATATTATTACCAAGGAAGAGACTTATTTGTTAGGTAATTTATTCGAAAAAGGTAACCCGATTATTTTTAACTCTGACGGTACATTCCAAGAGCAAGGAGGCAAAATCCGGTTCAGACCTATAATTGAAAATGACAGTGTTACTGCACTGGAACAGATTAATGAAAATGGCAATGTCTTTTATCTTAAAAAGAGGATTGATGACGGAGGTATCGATATTCAGCGATTGGCAGGGCGATATTATAGTCATGAAACAGAAGCAACGATAACTGTTTCCCCTTCTGGCGATGGGATTTATATTGATGGGGTAGTTTATATTGGTAAAAAGGAGGTCTTGCGGCGGATTTACGGAAATAGTTATTTTTCTCCCAGTACTGAACTGATTATTGATTTTGAATTAGACCCTAATAGCAATAAACCTCATATCTATATCAGTAATTCACGTTGTTGGAAGATAGAATTCGTCACAGTTTAATTTATAAAATGATAAATTAGAATTAGGAGCGATATGGTTATAGTAGAATGGAATTAATACTATTGAGGAGATAGAGATATTTTCTATTAGGTGCACTTTGTTCCAGGCAGAAATATTATATTTAGTTCTGCCTGTTTTTTTAAACATCAGCTCCGATAATTACTTTATATTGCCATTCACATATTAAATGATAACCATTATCACTTGGGTATTTCTTATTTACGTCCTACAGTACTGTTTGTATATGTATTGATATCAGGCCGTGTATATTTTATTTTGTAACCTTAAATAAGGAGTTTCATGATGAAATCTACTATATCTACAGATAAGATTAAGTTATTTCTCAAGAAAATAGACGAATTAGTTAATATTGAAAATAAAAAGAAGGGTGGCGCTCTCGCCGTTGCAGTTATCCTCGGCAATAAAATCATTTATCAGCGTCATATCGGGAAAGCCAGCATTGAACATGCTGTGGCTGCAAAACCTAATACTAAATTCTATTTGGCGAGTGTTTCAAAACAATTCGCAGCTTTTTGCATTGCCTTATTGGAGAAAGAAGGAAAGCTCAGCGTCAAAGATAAAGTTGGGCAATATTTGGATTATTTCCCGATAGAATTTTCTGATATTACTATTGAACATCTTATTTATCATACCAGTGGATTACGTGATGAATCTTTACTTTATCGCTTGGCAGGTAAAAACTCGCGTTTTGATTACCATGATATTGATTTGATAAGAAAACTGACGCAGCGGCAACGAGCGCTTAATTTTACGCCTGGCGAATATTATACTTATAGCAACACGGGCTATCATTTGCTGGCGGAAATCGTCAGTGTGGTTTCAGGTAAATCATTGAGAAAATATGCAGAAGAAAATATTTTCGCTCCGTTAAAGATGAAAGATACTTCTTTCTATGATGATGTCACAGAGATTATTTTTGATCGGGCGATGGGTTACACTTATAACAAGGAACCGAACCGGTGGGCAAGATATGATCTCAATGGTTCGGTGGTAGGTGGCACAGGGGCTTATTCTACGGTGAATGACTTGTGTCGTTGGATCAGAGCATTTTATTCACCATCCATTGTTCAGGAACTGTTGCCTCAATTATCTCGTACACCAGATTTAACCAATGGCAATCACAATAATTATGCTTACGGCTTGATTATCAGCCAACGAGAAGGGCAAAAAATAATACAGCATGATGGTTCCTATGCTGGTTTCAAATCTGATGTTTGTATTTTACCTGACGCTAAATTAGGTATCGCTATTACCTCTGCAACGAATATTAATGTCATTCAATGGATTGAACAGTGTCTTGATGTGTTGTTTAACACGAATATAATTGAACCGGAAAAACCACATTGTCTAATCTGTGATATCGATATCACAGGAATTTTCCGAGGAGCAACGCCTTATCCTTATATTATCACCAAAGAGGATTGCTATTTATTGGGTAATTTATTCGGAAAAGGCGAACCGATTACTTTTAACTCTGATGGCTCATTCCAACAGCAGGGAAGTAAAACCCGATTCAGACCTATCATTGAAAATAATAGTGTTATCGCATTGGAAAAGATTGATGAAAATGGCAATGTTTTTTATTTTAACAAGATGACTGATGACGATGTTATCGATATTCAGAGATTGTTATGGAATTATTATAGTCATGAAATAGAAGCAACGGTGACTATTTCTGCTTCTGGAGATGAAATTTATATTGATGGGGTTACTTATTCTGAGAAAAAAGAGGTTTTACGGCGGATTTACGGTAATAGTTATTTCTCCACGAGTACTGAATTTGTTATCGATTTTGAATTTGACTCTGATATGAATAAGCCTCACCTTTATATCAATGACTGGGGTTGCTGGAGGGTAGAATTTGTTGCAGTTTAATTTTTAAAGTGATAAATCAGAATGAAGAATGGCATTGTTATAACAGGGTGTAATTAATGTTGTTGAGGGCCTAAAGATATTTTCCATTAGATGCATTTTGTTCCAGGCAGAAATATTATATTTAGTTCTGCCTGTTTTTTAAACATCAGCTTCGATAATTACTTTATATTGCCATTCACACATTAAATGATAACCATTATCACTTGGATATTTCTTATTTACGTCTTACAGTACTGTTTGTATATGTATTGATATCAGGCCGTATATATTCTATTTTGTAACCTTAAATAAGGAGTTTCATGATGAAATCTACTATATCTACAGATAAGATTAAGTTATTTCTCAAGAAAATAGACGAATTAATGAATATTGAAAATAAAAAGAAGGGGGGCGCTCTCGCCGTTGCGGTTATCCTCGGCAATAAAATCATTTATCAGCGTCATATCGGGAAAGCCAGCATTGAACATGCTGTGGCTGTAAAGCCTAATACTAAATTCTATTTGGCGAGTGTTTCAAAACAATTCGCAGCTTTTTGTATTACTTTGCTAGAAAAAGCAGGGAAGCTTTGCGTCAAGGATAAAGTTGGGCAATATTTGAATTATTTCCCTGCGGAATTCTCTGATATTACCATTGAACATCTTATTCACCATACCAGCGGGTTACGGGATGAGTTTTTACTTTATGAGCTGGCAGGTAAAAATTCGGACTTTGATCACCGCCATATTGATTTAGTCAGAAAATTGGCTCAACGGCAACAAGCGCTTAACTTTACTCCTGGGGAATATCATCTGTATAGTAATACCGGCTATAATTTGCTGGCGGAAATAGTCAGAGTGGTTTCAGGTAAATCGTTAAGAGAATATGCAGAAGAAAATGTTTTTGCCCCATTAAAGATGAAAGATACCTTTTTCTATGATGATGTCACTGAAATTATCGTTGATCGGGCAATGGGCTACACTTATAACGAGGATTCATGCCGTTGGATAAGAGATGATCTCAACGATACAGTGGTCGGTGGTTCAGGGCTTCATTCTACGGTAAGTGATTTGTGTCGTTGGATCAGAGCCTTTTATTCACCATCGATTGTTCAGGATCTGTTGCCTCAATTATCCCGCACGCCAGATTTAACCAACGGTAATCGCAACAATTATGCGTACGGTTTGATTATCAGCCAACGCGAAGGGCAAACGATAATAGAACACGGTGGTTCTTATGCTGGCTTCAAATCTCATGTTTGTATTTTACCGGATGCTAAATTAGGTATCGCGATTACCGCTGCAATAGGTGTTGATGTTTCTAAATGGGTGGAACAGAATATTGATATCTTGTTTGACACCGATATTAAGCCAGAAGAACCGTATAGCCTAACCAGTGATATCGATATCACCGGTATTTTCCGAGGGGAAGAGCCTTATCCTTATATTATTACCAAGGAAGAGACTTATTTGTTAGGTAATTTATTCGAAAAAGGTAACCCGATTATTTTTAACTCTGACGGTACATTCCAAGAGAAAGGGGGTAAAATCCGATTCAGACCCATCATTGAAAATGACAGTGTTACTGCACTGGAACAGATTAATGAAAATGGCAATGTCTTTTATCTTAAAAAGAGGGTTGATGACGGAGGTATCGATATTCAGCGATTGGCAGGGCGATATTATAGTCATGAAACAGAAGCAACGATGACTGTTTCCTCTTTTGGCGATGGGATTTATATTGATGGGGTAGTTTATATTGGTAAAAAGGAAGTCTTACGGCGGATTTACGGGAATAGTTATTTCTCTCCCAGTACTGAACTGATTATTGATTTTGAATTAGATACTGATGCCAATAAACCTCATTTTTATATCAGTAATTCACGTTGTTGGAAGATAAAATTCGTTGCGGTTTGACGGATAGAATGGAATTGACATTATTGAGATTTTAAAGATATTTTTATTTAGATATACTTTTTACCCGGCAGAACTATCATATTTATGTTCTGCCTGTTTTTTGAAAATATCAGCACCAAAATGATTATTGACAGCGAATAACTGTTTGCAAAGGTTAACCAATTTTGATTTACAGCCGTAGCTACTTTATATTGCCTTTAATATATTAAATGATAACCATTACCACTTGGATGTTTCCTGTTTACGTCTTACAGTACTGCCCACATATATATCGCTATTAGGCTGAATATATATGTTTTGTCTTATAACCTTAAATAAGGAAATGCATAATGAAATCTACCATATCTACAGATAACATTAATTCTTTTCTCAAAAAAATAGACGAACTAGTTAATATTGAAAATAAAAAAAAGGGTGGAGCATTCGCTGTTGCTGTTACCCACGGCAATAAAACTATTTATCAGCGCCATATAGGAAAGGCTAACATAGAACATACTGTGGCGGTAAAACCTAATACTAAATTCTATTTGGCGAGTGTTTCAAAACAATTCACCGCTTTTTGCATAGCTTTGTTGGAGAAAGCAGGAAAGCTCAGCGTCAAGGATAAAGTTGGACAATATTTGGATTATTTCCCTGCGCACTTCTCTGATATTACCATTGAACATCTTATTCACCATACCAGTGGATTACAGGATCAATTTGGGCTTTATAATCTGGCAGGTAAAAACTCGGACTTTGACCACCGTCATATTGATTTGGTGAGAAAAATGGTTCAACGGCAACAAATGCTTAATTTTATGCCTGGAGAATATTATCTCTATAGTAATACGGGCTATAATTTATTAGCGGAAATAGTCAGGGTGGTTTCAGGTAAATCATTGAGAGAATATGCGGAAGAAAATGTTTTCGCCCCATTAAAGATGAAAAATACCTTTTTCTATGATGATATAACCGAGATTATCTCTGATCGGGCAATGGGTTATGCTTATAACGAGGCGTTGCGTCAGTGGAGAAGATATGATCTCAATGATGCGGTGGTTGGTGGTTCAGGGCTTTATTCTACGGTAAATGATTTGTGTCGTTGGATAAGGGCATTTTATTCGCCATCGATTGTTCAGGAATTATTGCCTCAGTTATCCCATATGCCAGATCTAACTAACGGCGATCGTAACAATTATGCCTACGGTTTGATTATTAGCCAACGTGAAGGGCAAACGATAATGCGACATGGTGGTTCTTATAGTGGTTTCAAATCAGAAACGTGCATTTTGCCTGATGCTAAATTAGGTATCGCTATTACCTCCGCAGCAAATACTAATGTCTATAAGTTTATCAGGCAGTGTCTTGATGTGTTGTTTAATACTGGTGTTACTGAACCAAACAAACAGCCTTGCCGGACCAGTAATATTGATATTACCGGTATTTTCAAAGGAATGGAGCCTTTTCCTTATATTATTACCAAAGAAGATTGCTATTTATTAGGTAATTTGTTCGAAAAAGGCAATCCGATTATCTTTAACGCGGATGGAACATTTCAAGAAGAAGGTGGGCAAATCCGCTTCAAACCTATCATTGAAAATGAGCGTGTTATTGCATTGGAACAGATTAATGAAAATGGCAATATTTTTTATTTGAAAAAGATGATCGATAAAGGTGATATCGATATTCATCGATTGTCAGGGCGTTATTATAATCATGAAACAGAATCGATTATCAATATTGAAGTATTAGGTGATGAGATTTATATTGATGCAATTATCTTACCGGGAAAGAGAGAAGCTTTACGGTGGATTTATGGGAACAGTTATTTTCTTCCGGCGACAGAGTTGATTATTGATTTTGAATTTAACTCTGATACAAATGAACCTCGTGTTTATGTTAATGATGGATATTGTTGGAAGATAGAATTCGTCTTGGTTTAATTGATAGGGTTGTAAATATGAATTAAGAACCGTGTTTTTCTAGAAGGATAAGAAAATTAGATTGAGATCATAAAGATATTTTCTATCTAATCTATTTATTTTCAGGCAGAACTATTATGACGATGTTCTGCCTGTTCGACATGATTTTGATATTTTAATTGCTTCATGGATTGTTTTTGGTTTATATTCTCATCGCTCTTGATATGTTAAGGATACACCTTTCCTCTAATTAGAGATACAATTTAGTCTTTATTATAATAGAAGGGAGGTAAATTTATGAAAAAGGGTAAATTATGTGATGTTAATTCATATTTCCTAATCAGAATGTACAGGGTATAGTAAATAAAAAGACTATATTTAGCTACGAAATTATATTTGTTTGAATGTTATTGCCCGTTTTTTACAAATGTAATTAACGGTTATTTTAAATAGAGTAAAACGATAATAGGCAGAAATACTTAACATGATTAATATAAATAAAACATATCCATATGAGGATGATCAGATACCTTGTGATTTTGATTCTGAGGTCGTTATTGCGTTAGTTGGCGCTGTAGGAACAGATTTGGAAATAATTAGAGATTCTATAACAAAGAAACTTAATGCGTTCAGGTATGATGTACAGGAGATAAGAATATCTTCTGAAATCATTTCGGTATTAAGAGATATTCCGTCAACAAGGGATAATTATGAAAGGATAAGTTGCTTAATGTCGGAGGGTAATTATTTAAGAGAGTCTAGTCAGGATAGT